>NZ_CP012712.1:460000-517500 GCF_001295365.1 Parageobacillus thermoglucosidasius
GAATTGCTTTTACCCCTTTCTTTTTACAACGTTTCCGGAACTCCTTCAGCATTTTGGCCATCACCGAAAAGCAAAACCACAAAATATGTTTCATAACATCCTGCTTGACAAGCATAAGATGATCACAGAAAAGCTCGCGGACAAAGGAGGGAACATCGTGAATTTTTTCTATGCATTAAATGGACGATCATTAAAAAACACGCTTATTGTCGTTTTATCGGCATTTTTTACGGCAATTATTTTATATGCCCAAGGAATGGATAACCCCGCACTTTCTCTTTCCACTGGTCCAAAAGCAATTTATAAAGTGAAAAAAAGCAAAGAAGAGATATCGTTAACTTTTGACATCAGCTGGGGAGATCAAAACGCTTTACATATTCTTGATGTATTAAAACAAAACGGCATAAAAAACGCGACATTTTTTTTATCCGCTTCTTGGGCTGAACGTCATCCGAATATCGTTAAACGAATTAAAGAAGACGGCCATGAAATTGGCAGCATGGGGTATAACTTCGTCAATTATACAGAGCTGGAAAGCGCAAAAATACGTCAAGATCTTATGCAAGCCAAGAAAATATTTGACACACTTGGAATAAAAGAAATCACATTACTGCGGCCTCCAAGCGGCAACTTCAACAAAAATGTATTAAAAATTGCCGATTCACTCGGTTATACCGTCGTTCATTGGAGTGTCGATTCAAAAGATTGGCTTAACCCTGGAGTTAAGAAGATCGTTGAAAATGTCGTTAACGACATGGAAGCAGGAGATATCGTTTTGCTCCACGCGTCAGATTCCGCCAACCAAACAGCAAAAGCACTTCCCAAAATCATCGAAGCAATGAAAAAAAGCGGTTACCGCAATGTCAGCGTTTCGCAACTGATCGCTAACGGGGAGGCAAACAGCCAAGAAATAAACTAAGACAAACCGATTTTCAGCGCGCAGACAACGAGGGAATCCCAAATTGCTGCTAAGAAAACGTGCTGCCTTTATCTTTTCAGCAAAAAAAGAACGGGAGGTGCATCCTCCCGATTATGACTTTGCAACACCAGTTAGTTTATGCAGTATAAGAAGCTGATAAGCGTTGCAAATTAATAATGGAAATAACATTAAATAAAGCCAATCTTTATCGTTAATGCGCAATGCCGGAAACCATTCGATCACCGTTACGACAACCATAAAAAACAGCGCCGGTATAAACGCTCCTCTATTCGTTTGGGCGCTTTTAACATAAGCAACAACAAGCCCAGCAACCAAAATAAATAAAGCGATTAGTATGTAGCCAACAACAGACTCTCCTTTCGCTGCAAACACTTGATAGCGGAAATACACTAAATCGAAAAGCACAAACAAAATCAACACAATCTGCACTGAATTCCAAAGAGAGGCAGAGCGGAATACTCCAAGCCCAAAGCGATGAATAGTTAAATAAGCGAAAAACCCCATTTGACTTATGATGCTAAAAATAAATCCGACACCGATGTGCCACATTAACACCGCCGCGAATTCCAATACGTCCATTCGCAAAAACAGCTTCTCATATTCCCCCCAGTTAAGTATAACGCCGATCACTGCTGTCGTTATACCGCCAATCGCCAATGTTGTTAAAAATAAACGCACCCATTTCCGGCTGTTCACAGCTCCATCCTCCATCGTTTTTTTCAAAATGATTCGCTTAAAATTTTACCAACCGCTTTGAAAAAAAGCCAGCTTGGAATACAGGGAATGCATATTTTTTTGACGGAAATTCATATTAAGGGTAAGGGATTTTTGCAGAAAGGAGCTTATTCACATATGAAAAAAAGCACATTGCTCCTCTTATTTAGTTATTTCCTTATCCTTGGCTCTTGCGCCCCCCAAGATATTAGCCCGCCTCCCCCAGATTATGACCAAACGAAAAAAATGGTCGTCGATATTTTAAAAACGGATGAGGGGAAAAAGGCGATTCAGGAAATTATGGCGGATGAAAAGGTGAAACAGCAATTAGTCATCGAGCAAGCTGTTGTCAAAGAAACACTCCAACAAGTGCTGACATCAGAAAAAGGCATAAAATTTTGGGAAAAAGCGATGCAAGATCCAAAGTTTGCTGAAAGCTTTGCCAAAAGTTTGAAAACGGAGCAAGAAAAAACGATCAAAGCATTAATGAAAGACCCTGAATATCAAGGGATGATGATAGATATTTTAAAAAATCCAGAAATGGAAAAAGCAATGACGGATGTGTTAAAAAGCAAACAATTCCGCCAACACCTTCAACAAGTCATCACAGAAACGCTGAACAGTCCTTTGTTTCAAGCAAAAATTCAAGACATATTGGTCAAATCGGCTGAAAACATACAACAAGAGACAAAAAAGCAAAATGAAGATCAAGATGAAACAAACAGCAATCAGTAAGAGAAACAAAAAAGCAATCAAGGAGCCACCTCATGCGAGATGTGCTCCTTCTTTCTTAGCACTTCTCCACAATTTTCCGCGCAATGTCCATATATATTTTGCCAATCGGATGATCTTCCGCATAAACCGAAGGAGCGAAATCGC
This sequence comes from Parageobacillus thermoglucosidasius, assembly GCF_001295365.1. GTDB lineage: Bacteria > Bacillota > Bacilli > Bacillales > Anoxybacillaceae > Parageobacillus > Parageobacillus thermoglucosidasius. The sequence goes on from NZ_CP012712.1 coordinate 462,534, forward strand.
TATCATTCCAATCCGGCTGCTGAAGCGGCAACTGCCCTAAAAGCTCTGTTTGCAATTCTTTAGCAAGCTTTTCGCCGCCGCCTTTCCCGAAAACGTATTCTCTTTCTCCTGTTTTTTTGCTCTCAAAATACGACATATTCTCAATGACGCCAATGATTTCATGCTCCGTGCGAAGCGCCATCGCCCCTGCGCGAGCCGCGACAAACGCTGCTGTCGGATGCGGGGTAGTGACAATGATTTCTTTGCACGACGGCAGCATCGTGTGCACATCCAGCGCAACGTCACCTGTTCCCGGAGGCAAATCTAATAATAAGTAATCTAAGTCGCCCCATTCGACTTCTTTGAAAAAGTTGTTTAACATTTTCCCCAACATTGGACCGCGCCAAATAACAGGGGCATTATCTTCGACGAAAAAGCCCATGGAAATGACTTTAACACCAAAGCGCTCAACCGGAATAATTTTGTCCCCGCGCACGGTTGGCCGTTCGACAATGCCCATCATATCAGGAACACTAAATCCATAAATATCGGCATCAACCAGTCCTACTTTTTTTCCAAGCCGGGCGAGAGAAATGGCAAGATTCACGGAAATCGTCGATTTTCCAACGCCGCCTTTTCCGCTGGCAATCGCAATGTACGTCGTTTTTGCCTTCTCCCCTTGATATTTTGCGACTACTTCTTCAGGAAGCTGGGCAAATCGCAAGCCGACTGAAGCGGCACCGGCATCTTTCAACAGCTGAACAATCGTTGTTTGCACGCGAAGCTGATCGGCTGTCCCTGTCTTTGCTAATGCGATTTTGACGCTAACGTGCTTTTTGTCTTCCTTGATTTTAATTTCTTGAATCGCGTTCGTTTCTTTGAACGTTTTGTTTAAAAACGGATCTTTAATATTTTCCAGCAATCCTTTAACATCGCTTTCGGTTAGCATCAATCATCACCAATCCTTATGTATTGCGTTTGATATTTTTACTATACCACATATAGCTATTGCACATCTATTATGTAAAAAAAAGGAAATCCTCTATTCGGGAGGATTTTTTTCATTGGAAAAATACCGCAAGACGCCTTTGTATACCGCTGCAGCCAGCTTTGTTTGATAACGATCGGAAGCCAGCAGCTCCCTTTCTTCCGGATGAGACAGAAAACCAACTTCGACAAGCGCACCTGGCTTTTTCGCATACTTCAGCAAATAAACCGTATCAATCCGTTTTGCAACACGATCCGTATTTTCCAAATTGCGCCGCAGTTCCGCTTGAATAAACTTCGCAAGACGCTCATTTTCTAACAGCGAACCGTAATAAAATGTTTGCGCTCCACGCCAACGCGGAGAAGGAATGGCATTAAGATGGATGCTAATAAATAAATCCGCCTCCGATTCATTAATCAACGCGACGCGCTTTCGCAAATCCTCTACTTTTCGCCGTCTGTAACCACGCGTGTCTTTATCAGCAAGGTCGCTATCCATCTCCCTTGTCATCAACACGAGCGCACCTTGCTGCTGCAAATAGTCACGCAATTTCTCCGCTACTTTCAGCGCCACTTCTTCTTCAACAACGTCACCGCCGACTGCTCCTCCGTCCGGTCCGCCATGGCCAGGGTCTAAAACGATAATCCTTCCTGAGAGCGGAAGATTCCATGATTTGGTTGAAGTCGTATTCGCAAAGATATATTGGAAAAGAACAATAACAATTATGGAACTCATGAGAGCGGCCAACCATTTTGTTTTCATTGCTTCTCCTCCTGCGTTTCCCCTTCTTTTATCTTATATGGGACAAGAGGCAAAAATAGAACTTTTTCAATGAAGTTTAAGACGGCGGCGCTTTTTTCCTTTTTCAAATCCTTCCATCCACCAATAAGCAATATAGTGTTCACACGCCAAATAAAGCGACTCATCCGCCAATCCGTCGCCGATGTTTCCCCAAAAGCAAAGAAAATCAAATAATGCATCAATCAAATATTTCTCTTCTTGGGCGCATCGCCGCTTAACAAATTCCGCTGGTTCTCCGTAATAACCAAACCGGCTGTAGTTGGCCCCAAGCAAATATGCTTCGATCGCGATATCAATGCATCCTTCTTCAATGACGGAGGAGAATGCGCGGTATATGCGATAAAGCGGACTAAAATGCTCTATTGCCTGCGTTTTCAGCCTTTCGAGAGACAACTCACGCAACATTTTTCGTTCATATAACATTTGTTTTTCCTGTTTCTTTTTTTTAAATGAAGTAATGACATTCATGTTCTTTCACGCTCCTTAGGATGTAGTTTTTAACGATTCATCCTAAACATGCGTGAAAGAAAAAGAAAAAAATCCCAACCGATATCGGCTGGGATTTGTGGAAAAATAGCATTAACGTTTCGAGAATTGTGGCGCGCGACGAGCACCTTTGAGACCGTATTTTTTGCGTTCTTTCACACGAGCATCGCGCGTTAATAAGCCTGCGCGTTTTAATATTGGGCGATAATCTGGATCTACTTGCAATAACGCGCGAGCGATTCCGTGGCGAATCGCGCCTGCTTGACCGGAGAATCCGCCGCCTTTAACGTTCACTAATACATCATAATTTCCCAACGTTTCCGTTAACACTAGCGGTTGTTTTACAATCTCGATCAATGCTTCTGACGGAATATAATCACGAATGTCGCGATCGTTAATCACAATGCGTCCGTCACCAGGAACTAGACGTACACGCGCGACAGAGGTTTTACGACGACCTGTGCCATAGTATTGTACTTGTGCCAAAATAATACCCTCCTTTTAACGATTATCCGCGAAGTTCATAAACTTCAGGCTTTTGTGCTTGATGTGGATGTTCGCTTCCGCGGTAAACGTGCAATTTTTTAAACATTTGGCGGCCTAAGCGACCTTTTGGAAGCATTCCGCGTACCGCTCTTTCCAGCATTTGTTCCGGATAATTTGTGCGCATTTCTAATGCTGTTCTCACTTTTAATCCGCCTGGATGCAAGCTATGACGGTAATATAATTTCTTTGTCAGTTTTTTTCCGGTCAGTTCGATTTTTTCCGCATTGATAATGATGACATGATCGCCGCAATCCACATGTGGCGTGAATGTTGGTTTATGTTTGCCGCGCAAAATGGCTGCTACTTCGCTTGCAAGGCGTCCTAACGTTTTGCCTGCAGCGTCGACAACATACCATTTACGTTCTACTTCATTCGGCTTTGCCATGTAAGTTGTGCGCATAAATGTCCCTCCTATAAATAAAAAATAAAACAAATGACATATTTATCCATTTATCTCAACACGATTATTTTCCGGGGCTAATCGTGGAAAAATACATACCATATGATATAATATCTCTTTAATATACCAATGTCAAGAAAATGTTACACCAGGATTAGTTGTCATAATATACTTTCCACAAATACAATCCTTGAGGCGGAGCCGTTTTCCCGGCAAACCGGCGGTCTTTTGCCGCCAAAGCGCTTGAAATGCTATCGACGCTCCGTTTTCCTTGTCCGACTTCCAAAATCGTTCCGACGATAATCCGCACCATATTGTATAAAAACCCATTGCCAATAAAGCGAAATTCCAGCAAATCATCACGCACCGTCATATCCGCTTTATAAATCGTCCGTACACGATCATCGACATCCGTCTTTGCCGAACAAAAGCTCGTAAAATCATGCGTCCCCTCTATTAGTCGCAATGCCCGCCCCATTGCTTCCATATCAAGCGGGTAAGGGTAATGATAGCAATAATGACGCAAAAATACGTCACGTTCTTGGGCAATTCGCACTTTATAGCGGTATTCTTTCGCCGTGGCGCTAAAACGAGCATGAAATGAAGGGGCAGCTTCTTGTGCATCTTTAATGACGATATCGTCAGGCAGCAAGGCGTTTAACGCTTTTTTCCATTGCTCCGGAGAAAGTGATAAAAACGTATCAAAATGAATTACCTGACCGTATGCATGAACGCCCGCATCCGTCCTTCCCGAAGCGGTGACGCGAATTGCCTTCCCTTTATGGATTTGTTCCAGCGCTTGTTCCAGCTCGCCTTGCACCGTTCGCTTGCCTGGCTGGATTTGGTAACCGAAAAAATGTGTGCCGTCATAAGAAAGCGTGCATTTTATCCGTTTGCTCATTTTCCCCCTCCCTGTTATGAACGCAGTATAAATAAAACAACCGCTAAAACTAATACCGCTGCTAAAAACGCGGTATCCGTCCATTTCCACACAAGCTGGCGAAATTTCGTTCGTCCTTCGCCGCCGCGGTAGCCGCGTGCTTCCATCGCTATCGCCAATTCTTCGGCACGTTTAAACGAACTGATAAACAACGGAACGAGCAAGGAGACGATCGCCTTGATCCTCTCGGAAAACGGCCCGCCTGTAAAGTCCACGCCGCGAGCGGTTTGCGCCTTTATAATTTTTTCCGTCTCTTCCATTAACGTCGGAATAAAACGAAGGGAAATAGACATCATTAACGCCAGCTCATGAACGGGAACGTGAACTTTTTTCAGCGGTCCAAGCAAACTTTCCACACCATCTGTTACTTCGATCGGCGTCGTTGTCAATGTTAACAATGTCGTAATCATAATGAGCAGAAGAAAGCGCAGGGAAATAAAAATCCCTTGTTTGACGCCGCTTTCGTAAATGGAAAATGAGCCGATCTGGTACAGCACATCCCCTTCTTTCGTCATGAAAATATGCAATAAGAAAGTAATCGCGACAATCCATATGATCGGTTTCAAGCCTTTTAGCACAAAGGAAAACGGGATGCGCGATAACGCTACTAGACTAAATGTAAATATCGATAAAACGGCATACGTGATGCTATTATTTGCCAAAAAAACGATAAATACGTATAAAAAGATGACGAGCAGCTTCGCGCGCGGGTCCATGCGGTGAATGACGGAATCGCCGGGTACATATTTGCCGATAATCATGCTATTCATCATGGGCGCTCACCTTGGAAAACAATTTTTGAATAGCGTCTACAGTCTCTTCGATCGTCAGACACGGAGACGGCACGGCAATCCCTAATTTTTTTTCCAATTCTTGTTTCAGCCGCACTGTCTCCGGTACATGGAGACCAATTTCCGCTAAAGCATCGCTATCTTGGAAAATTTGCTGCGGCGTTCCCGTTTTCCATACGGTCCCTTTATGCATGACGATCATATAATCTGCATACGCGGCAGCGTCTTCCATGCTATGGGTCACTAACACCGTCGTCAGCCGTTTTTCTTGATGAAGGCGGTAAAACATTTCCATAATTTCTTTGCGCCCGCGCGGATCTAAGCCAGCCGTCGGCTCGTCCAGCACAATCACATCAGGTTCCATCGCAAGCACTCCGGCAATGGCAACACGGCGCATTTGCCCGCCGCTTAAATCAAACGGAGACTTGGCTAACACGTCTTCCGGAAGCCCGACTAGCTTAATCAGCTCCCTTGCCTTCTTTTTTGCTTCTTCTTCGGGGATGCCGAAATTCATTGGCCCGAAACATATATCTTTCTCCACCGTTTCCTCAAATAGTTGGTGTTCCGGAAATTGAAAGACAATGCCAACTTTTTTGCGAAGCGGCTTTAAGTTCCGTTGCCGCTTTTTGTTTGTGATCGTTTGATTTCCTACTTTCACGATTCCGCTTGTCGGCTGGAGCAGCCCGTTTAAATGCTGGAGCAACGTTGATTTTCCTGAGCCAGTATGCCCAATAACCGCCACGTAAGAACCGCTTTCAATCATGATGTCCACGTCATATAACGCTCGGCGGGCAAACGGTGAGTTGGCATTATATACATGTTCTACCTTTTCAAATATAATGTCCATAATTCTTCCACCAACTCCTCTATCGTGAAGTAGCTTGAAGATAACGGGATGCCGCGCTGCTTTAGCCGTTCTCTTACTTTTACCGCAAACGGCAAATCTAAACCAATTCGTTCTAGTTTTGTTCCAAGCGCAAAAATTTGTTTCGGCGTTCCTTCTGCCATCATCTCCCCTTTATTCATGACAATAACGCGGTCGGCTTTGGCAACTTCCTCTAAATCATGGGTGATGGATAGCACGGTGATGCGTTGTTTTTTGTTTAAATTGCGAACCGTATCTAATACTTCCTGCCTTCCTTTCGGATCAAGCATCGAGGTTGCCTCATCTAAAATGATGAGATCAGGCCGCAATGCGAGGATGCCCGCGATCGCGACGCGCTGCTTTTGGCCGCCGGAAAGGTGATGCGGTTCATGATGCAAAAACTCTTCCATCTGCACTTGGCGAATCGCTTCATGCACTCTTTTTACCATTTCATCGCGGGGAATTCCATTGTTTTCGAGAGCAAAAGCGACGTCATCTTCCACCGTCGTTCCGACAAACTGGTTATCGGGATTTTGAAACACCATGCCAATGCGGCGGCGGATTTCCCAGACCGTCTGTTCATCGAGCACATGGTGAAACAGTTTAATCACACCGCTTTCCGGCTTTAGCAATCCGATCAATAACTTCGCAATCGTTGATTTTCCCGACCCATTGTGCCCGACAATCGCCAGCCATTCCCCGCGCTTCACTTGAAAAGTAACGTTTTGCACCGCATAATCCGATTGATTGGGATAACGGAAATATAGTTTTTCTACTGATAAAATGGTATCTTCCATCCTTTTCTTCCCCTTGCCTCTAAAACATTCTCATCTCTACTCTACTACAAAAAGGGAAAATAAAAAAAGGGCATAGATCCAGTTCAAAACAAACTGTCTCGCCCTTGTTAGTCAACCGAATCGTTTTACACTAATTCGATAATCACCATTGGTGCCCCATCGCCGCGACGAGGGCCAAGTTTCATAATGCGAGTGTAGCCGCCTTGGCGGTCTTGATAACGCGGTGCAATATCGCTAAATAGCTTTTGCAGCGCGTCTTGACCTGTTTCGTTATTGGCTACTTCTTTGCGGATAAATGCAGCAGCTTGGCGGCGTGCATGCAAATCACCGCGTTTGCCAAGCGTAATCATTTTTTCGACAACAGAACGCAATTCTTTCGCACGAGCCTCTGTTGTTTCAATACGCTCATTAATGATTAAATCAGTTGCTAAATCACGAAGCAATGCCTTGCGCTGAGCGCTTGTACGTCCTAATTTTCTATATGACATGAAAGTGTCCCTCCTTTTTACCATTTTTACTGCATATTCTATTTCTATAAAAGTCAGCAACGTTCATGTGTCCTAGTAACATGAAAATACTAGTTAAACAAACGTTAACTAGTCATCTTTGCGCAAACTGAGACCGAGTTCCGCAAGTTTTGCTTTCACTTCTTCGAGAGATTTGCGACCGAGGTTACGCACTTTCATCATATCTTCTTCCGTTTTTTGCGTAAGCTCCTGAACGGTGTTAATGCCAGCGCGTTTCAAACAGTTGTAGGAACGGACAGAAAGATCAAGTTCTTCGATCGTCATTTCCAGCACTTTTTCTTTTTGATCTTCCTCTTTTTCTACCATGATTTCTGCATTTTGCGCTTCATCTGTCAGGCTGACGAAAATATTCAAGTGTTCCGTTAAAATTTTTGCGCCGAGAGCAATCGCTTCTTTCGGTCCAATGCTCCCATCTGTCCACACATCTATCGTTAACTTATCATAGTCCGTCACTTGACCGACACGCGTATTTTCCACTTGATAGGCAACGCGTGAAACAGGTGTGTAAATCGAATCGATAGGGATAACGCCTATTGGCTGATCTTCTCGTTTGTTGGCCTCAGCTGGAACATACCCACGCCCTCGTTTTGCCGTCATTCTCATGCGTAAGCGGCCGCCTTCTGCTAACGTAGCAATATGAAGGTCTGGGTTTAAAATTTCCACATCGCTGTCGTGAGTAATATCGGCAGCTGTGACAACCCCTTCGCCCTGTGCATCAATTTCCAGCGTTTTTTCTTCGTCCGAATAAATTTTCAATGCTAATTTTTTTATATTTAAAATGATCGCTGTCACATCTTCCACGACGCCATCAATTGTTGAGAACTCATGCAGCACGCCATCTATTTGCACCGATGTCACAGCAGCGCCAGGGAGTGAAGATAATAGGATACGACGCAAGGAGTTACCCAAAGTTGTTCCATATCCACGCTCAAGCGGTTCGACGACGAATTTGCCATATTTGGCATCTTCGCTGATTTCAACCGTTTCAATTCTCGGTTTTTCAATTTCAATCATTAGTTATTATACCCTCCTTCAAAACGTCGAAACCCCGACCAAACGATACACGCCTAATCGAAATTCCCCCATGAATAAGTTCCCAAATGTGCGAATGGCTACACCATGTTTCCCTGTAACTTATATCATATTCCATTATTGACAAGGACACAAATTCTAATACAGGGTATTACACACGACGACGTTTTGGCGGACGGCATCCATTATGCGGGATAGGAGTTACGTCTTTAATTGCTGTTATTTCCAACCCAGCTGCTTGCAACGCGCGAATCGCTGCCTCACGACCAGCACCAGGGCCTTTCACGTTCACCTCTACCGTTTTCATTCCATGTTCCATAGACGCTTTTGCGGCCGCTTCTGCTGCCATTTGTGCTGCAAATGGCGTCGATTTACGAGAGCCTTTAAAACCTAATGCTCCAGCGCTGGACCAAGCAATCGTGTTACCATGAACGTCGGTAATCGTTACGATCGTATTGTTGAATGTGGAACGGATATGCGCGATACCAGTCTCAATATTTTTTCTTACACGGCGTTTGCGTGTATTTGTTTTACGTGCCATTCGTGGAATTACCTCCTTTGCTTAATTATTTTTTCTTGTTCGCTACTGTACGGCGTGGGCCTTTGCGTGTACGAGCATTGTTTTTCGTATTTTGACCGCGAACTGGCAAGCCGCGACGATGGCGAAGACCACGGTAGCATCCTATTTCGATTAAGCGTTTAATATTCAGTGATACTTCGCGGCGAAGATCTCCTTCCACTTTCAAGCGGCTGACGATCTCGCGAATTCTTCCAAGCTCTTCTTCCGTCAAATCACGAACGCGAGTATCTTCGGAAACGCCAGCCTCCGCTAAGATTTTCTTTGCAGTAGATTTTCCAATTCCATAGATATATGTTAGCGAAATGACTACACGTTTGTCACGAGGAATATCCACACCTGCAATACGTGCCATATTACTATACACCTCCTTGAAGATTACCCTTGTCTTTGTTTATGTTTTGGATTTTCGCAAATTACCATAACTTTGCCGCGTCTGCGAATAACTTTACATTTTTCGCATATTGGTTTTACAGATGGTCTTACTTTCATGCCTTTTACCTCCTTGTGAATGCGGAGTATTCGTTTATTTATAGCGATACGTGATTCGACCGCGAGTTAAATCGTACGGAGATAATTCTACCGTAACTTTGTCTCCAGGTAAAATCCGAATGAAATGCATGCGAATTTTACCAGAAACATGTGCCAATACCGTATGGCCGTTTTCTAATTCGACACGGAACATAGCGTTTGGCAATGTTTCGACAACGGTGCCTTCCACTTCAATTACATCGTCTTTAGCCATCGAGCGGCTCTCCCTCCTTCGAATGAGTAACATGGACAACAATACAGCGCATGTGACATTTTCCAATGGTTACACGACCAGTATTCATCACGATTATATTAGAGGGTGGTTAAAATTTCATAGCCGTTTTCTGTAATAGCGATCGTATGCTCAAAATGTGCGCACATTTTCCCGTCTACTGTAACAACTGTCCAGTTATCAGCAAGTGTTTTCACATAACGGCTTCCCGCATTGACCATCGGTTCAACGCACAGCGTCATTCCCGGTTTCAAACGCGGCCCTTTATTTGGCGGGCCATAATGCGGTACTTGCGGGTCTTCATGTAAGTTTTGACCAATTCCGTGTCCGACATACTCACGAACAATCGAAAAATGATGGGATTCCACATATGTTTGTATCGCATGAGAAATATTGGTCAAACGGGCACCTGGTTTTGCTTCTTCTAATCCTATATATAAAGATTTTTCCGTTACTTCAAGCAGTTTTTTCGTTTCTTCCGCAATCTCCCCAACAGGATACGTCCATGCGGAGTCGGCGTGATAGCCGTTATATTGGGCGCCGACATCAATGCTAATAATATCGCCTTCCTTTAACACCCGGTCGCCGGGAATCCCGTGGACAAGCTCTTCGTTCACCGAAGTGCAGATGCTTCCTGGGAATCCGTTATATCCTTTAAACGAAGGAATGGCGCCATGTTTCCGGATGACGGCTTCGGCGATCTGATCCAATTCTTTTGTCGTAATTCCCGGACGAATATGTTTTTCTAACTCTTGGCGAGTTAAAGCAACGATTTTTCCTGCCTCGCGCATGATTTCAATTTCACGCGGAGTTTTGCAAATAATCATTATTGTAAGCCTCCAAGAAGTTCGCGAATGTCCGCAAATACCTTTTCAATGTCCTGCTGTCCGTCAATGTGGCGCAAATACCCTTTCTTTTCGTAAAACTCAAGCAATGGCTGCATTTGTTTTACGTTCACTTCCAAGCGATTGGCCACCGTTTCCTCATTGTCATCCGCACGCTGGTACAGCTCACCGCCGCATTTGTCGCAAACACCAGAGTTTGCTGGCGGATTAAACACGAGATGATACGTCGCGCCGCAGTTTTTGCAAATTCGTCTTCCCGTCAGGCGTTCCATTAAAATGTCTTTGTCGACTTGAATATGAATGACATAGTCGATCGAACGGGTTAATTCAGCAAGAATGTTTTCCAGCGCTTCCGCTTGGGCAACCGTCCGCGGAAACCCGTCGAGCAAAAATCCTTTCTGGCAGTCATCTTTACTTAAACGTTCGCGGACGATACCGATCGTCACTTCATCCGGAACAAGATCGCCGCGATCCATATATTCTTTTGCTTGCAAACCTAACGGCGTCCCTTCTTTAATAGCGGCGCGGAACATATCACCAGTCGAAATATGTGGAATCCCATATGTTTCAACGATTTTCTCCGCTTGAGTGCCTTTTCCCGCGCCAGGCAATCCCATCAATACTAAGTTCATCCTCGCTCCCCCTCAGCTCTACAGAGGTAAGGGACAATAGCACCTAACCCCTTTATTTAATAAATCCTTTGTAATGACGTTTCACAAGCTGACTTTCAAGCTGTTTCATTGTCTCAAGCGCAACACCGACAACAATGAGCAAACTTGTTCCACCGATTCGAGCAGAAGATGGCAAATTAGCGAATTTCACAAAGAACACGGGAAGAATCGCAACAGCTGCCAAAAATAACGAACCGACAAACGTAAGCCGGTAAAGAATTTTTGTCACATATTCTTGCGTATTTTTTCCTGGACGTATTCCTGGGATGTAGCCACCTTGTTTTTTCAAATTGTCCGCCATTTGTTCCGGATTGACTTGAACAAAAGCGTAGAAATACGTAAACGCAATAATGAGCACGACATAAATAACCATGCCAACTGGCTGTGTATAATCAAACGTATTCCGAATCCACAATGTTACATCATTCGAACCAAAAAACGATGCAATTGTCGGTGGAGCAATAATAAACGACACAGCAAAAATAACCGGAATCACTCCCGCCGGATTTACTTTCAGCGGCAAGTGAGTGGAATGCCCGCCAACCGGGCTGCGTCCTTCAAGCCGTTTTGCGTATTGAATCGGAATTTTCCGGAACGCTTGCTGAATGTAAATCACGCCAACGATAACGACAACCACCGCTGCCGCAAGAAGCAGAAGCATAGCAATTCGCAAAAACAAATCATCGCCGGCGTTTTCAAACTGCTGCGCGTAAATTTGGTTTAACACAGTAGGGATACCAGAAACGATCCCGGCAAAAATAATGATCGAAATGCCGTTTCCGACACCCTTGGCGGTAATCAGTTCACCTAGCCACATTAAAAATGCGGTTCCGGCTGTTAACACCGTCGCAATTAATAAATAGGTCGGTATGCTTGGATTTTTTATGAGCATTCCTGAAGCTAGGTTGTTAAAGCCATATGACATTCCGAGCGCCTGTATAAAACCTAAAACGACCGTAAAATAGCGGGTAAACTGAGCTAATTTACGTCGTCCAACCTCGCCTTGCTTCGACCATTCCGTAAATTTAGGGACAACATCCATCTGCAAAAGCTGCACGATGATGGATGCTGTAATATAAGGCATGACGCCCATCGCAAAAATCGAGAAGTTTTGCAGCGCCCCGCCGCCAAATATGTTCAGAACGCCGAAAGCGTTCATTTGATCTTGCACTTTTAACACATCGGCGTTTACATTCGGCACAGGGATAAATGTTCCAATACGAAACACAATAAGCATAAGAAGAGTAAAGATAATTTTTTTTCTTATATCACCGACGCGCATAAAGTTGGAGATTGTCCGAAACATTAAATCACCTCAGTTTTACCGCCAGCAGCTTCAATTGCCTCTTTCGCCGAAGAAGAGAATTTATGGGCTTTTACCGTCAGCTTTTTCTCAATTTGGCCTTTACCTAAAATTTTCACACCCGATTTTAGTTTGCTGATAACTCCTGTTTCAAGCAGCAGTTCAGGTGTTACTTCCGTTCCGTCCTCAAAACGGTTTAACTTTTCAAGGTTAACAATCGCATACTCCTTACGATTGATGTTGGTAAATCCGCGTTTTGGAAGGCGACGGAACAAAGGCGTTTGGCCACCTTCAAAACCGAGGCGTACACCTCCACCAGAACGAGCATTTTGACCTTTTTGACCTCTGCCAGACGTTTTGCCTTTGCCAGAACCGATACCGCGACCAACGCGAGTGCGTTCTTTGCGGGAACCTGGCGCTGGCTGTAGTTCATGAAGTTTCATCACGAAGCACCTCCTTATATGATTATTCTTCGATTTCTTGCACTTTCACAAGATGAGCGACTTTGTTAATCATGCCGCGGATAGCAGGATTATCATGATGAACAACGGTTTGGTGCAACTTGCGCAAACCTAGCGTTTTCACCGTAATCCGTTGGTCTTGCGGACGGCCAATGACGCTGCGAGTGAGGGTAATCGCCAATTTTTTTGCCATTGTATTTCCCCCCTTATCCTAACAGTTCCTCAACTGTTTTACCGCGCAATCTCGCTACATCTTCTGCACGTTTTAATTGTTTCAGCCCGTCAACCGTAGCTCTCACCATGTTAATTGGCGTGTTCGAACCAATCGATTTGGAAAGGATGTCGCTGATGCCTGCCAATTCCAATACAGCGCGCGCCGGACCACCAGCAATAACCCCTGTACCTTCGGATGCAGGTTTTAAAATGATTTTTCCTGCGCCAAAATGGCCGATCACTTCGTGAGGAATCGTTGTGCCGACAATCGGCACTTCAATTAAATTTTTCTTCGCATCTTCAATCGCTTTGCGAATTGCATCTGGAACTTCTTGTGCTTTTCCTGTTCCAAAACCGACATGACCATTTTTATCGCCGACAACGACTAATGCAGAGAAGCGTAAACGACGTCCACCTTTTACTACTTTCGCAACACGGTTAACAGATACCACGCGCTCTTCAAGCTCAAGTTTATTAGGATCGATACGACGCATCGTTGTCCCTCCTTTATAATTAGAATTCTAAACCAGCTTCACGAGCAGCATCGGCAAGCGCCTTTACACGACCATGATATAAATAGCCGCCGCGGTCGAACACGACTTTTTTAATGCCTTTTTCTAAAGCTCGTTTTGCCACTAGTTCACCGACTTTTTTCGCTGCTTCGATATTTCCAGTCGATGCTAAGTCAAATTCTTTATCTAATGTAGAAGCGCTGACAAGCGTTACTGCTTTCATATCATCAATAATTTGCGCATAAATGTGTTTGTTGGAACGGAACACATTTAAGCGTGGACGTTCAGCAGTTCCGAATATTTTTTTGCGAACGCGCGCATGTCTTCTTTTACGAACTGCGTTTCGGTCAACTTTTGTGATCATTCATGTCACTCCTTTCATCTCGCTAAGCTGCATTATTTACCAGTTTTACCTTCTTTAAGACGCACAACTTCACCTTCGTAGCGAATTCCTTTGCCTTTATATGGTTCAGGTGGACGTACGGCACGAATATTCGCTGCAAGTTCGCCAACGCGTTGTTTATCCGCACCTTTAACAATGATTTTTGTTTGCGAAGGAACTTCAATGTCTAATCCTTCTTCTGGTTCAATTTCTACTGGATGAGAAAAACCGACGTTCAGCACAAGCTTTTTCCCTTGTTTCGCTGCACGGTAACCGACACCGACTAATTCAAGCGCTTTTTCGTATCCTTTCGATACGCCTTCTACCATGTTAGCAAGCAAGCTGCGAGTCGTGCCATGAAGCGCCCGATGATGTTTTTCATCGCTTGGACGAGTAACTGTTATAACGTTATCTTCCACTTTGATTGTCATATCTGGATGAAAAGTACGAGTTAATTCGCCTTTCGGTCCTTTCACTGTAACGGTATTGCCGTTCACTGTTACCGTTACGCCGGACGGAATTTCGATTGGCTTTTTACCAACACGTGACATGCACGAACACCTCCATTCTTAACAAAATGAATTACCAAACATAAGCTAATACTTCGCCGCCAGTTCCTTTTTGACGCGCTTCTTTATCGGTTAAAATGCCTTGAGACGTAGAAAGGATCGCAATGCCTAAACCGTTCAATACACGAGGAACTTCGTGTGCTTTGACATAAACGCGCAAGCCTGGTTTGCTGATGCGTTTTAAGCCAGTGATTACACGTTCATTGTTTGGGCCGTATTTTAAGAAAATACGGAGAATGCCTTGTTTATTATCTTCGATGTATTCAACATCACGAATGAAACCTTCGCGTTTTAAAATTTCCGCAATTTCCCGTTTAATTTTCGAAGCAGGCACTTCTAGCTTCTCATGACGCACCATGTTCGCATTGCGGATGCGAGTTAGCATATCTGCAATTGGATCTGTCATCACCATATGTTTTACCTCCTTCCCAACTCATGGGTTGATTACCAGCTTGCTTTTTTAATGCCTGGAAGTTGACCTTTATATGCTAATTCACGGAAACAAATACGGCAAAGTTTAAATTTGCGATAAACCGAATGCGGACGACCGCAGCGTTCGCAACGGGTGTACGCTCTTACTTTAAACTTTGGCGTACGTTTTTGTTTCGCGATCATCGATTTTTTAGCCACGATTTCGCCTCCCTTGTTTTACAGATGGGATTCATTATTTTTGGAATGGCATGCCGAGCAATGCCAATAGTTCACGGGCTTCTTCGTCCGTTTCCGCCGTAGTAACAATCACGATATCCATTCCGCGGACTTTGTTGACTTTATCGTAATCAATTTCAGGGAAAATTAATTGTTCTTTAATGCCTAATGTATAGTTGCCGCGACCATCAAACGATTTTTTCGATACGCCGCGGAAATCGCGAACGCGTGGAAGCGATACAGAAATCAATTTATCTAAAAACTCATACATGCGCTCACCGCGCAACGTTACTTTCGCACCGATTGGCATTCCAGCACGAAGGCGGAAACCAGCAATTGATTTTTTCGCACGAGTCACAACCGGTTTTTGACCAGCGATCAATGTTAATTCTTCCACTGCGCTGTCAAGCGCTTTTGGATTTTGCACCGCATCACCAACACCCATGTTGATGACGATTTTTTCGATTTTTGGCACTTGCATTACAGATTTATAGTTAAACTTGCTCATTAAAGCAGGTGTCACTTCTTTTAAGTACTTCTCTTTCAGGCGGTTCATAAGAGTACCTCCTTTCTGACATCACGATGATTAATCTAAAATCTCACCAGATCTTTTTGCGTAACGCACTTTTTTACCATCTACAATCTTGTAACCAATGCGAGTCGGAAGCCCCGTTTTTGGATCTAAAGGCATTACTTTTGATACGTGAATTGGTGCTTCTTTTGTGATAATGCCGCCTTGCGGGTTTGCTTGAGATGGTTTCGCGTGTTTTTTAACGATATTGACACCTTCGACAATTACACGGTTTTTCTTAGGAAACGCAGCAAGGATTACGCCTTGTTTTCCTTTGTCTTTACCGGAGATTACTTGGACTTTATCACCTTTTTTAACATGCATCGCAGTTCGCACCTCCTTGAAAGGCTTTTCCCTTCCGTTAAATTACTTCTGGAGCTAAAGAAATGATTTTCATAAAATCTTTGTCGCGCAATTCGCGTGCAACCGGTCCAAAAATACGTGTGCCGCGCGGGCTTTTATCGTCACGAATAATGACGCAAGCATTTTCGTCAAAACGGATATAAGAACCATCAGAACGGCGAACGCCACGTTTTGTACGGACAACGACTGCTTTCACCACTTGACCTTTTTTAACAACGCCACCTGGTGTCGCTTCCTTAACTGTCGCAACAACCACGTCGCCAATGTTTGCGTAGCGGCGTCCAGAACCACCTAACACTTTAATGACAAGCACTTCGCGTGCTCCTGAATTGTCAGCCACTTTTAAACGAGATTCTTGTTGAATCATTGACGAAACCTCCTTTCGGAATTATATCACGGTCCGAACGTATATAGATTAAACGATAACTGCTTTTTCAACGATTTCGACTAAACGGAAACGTTTCGTTGCCGAAAGCGGACGAGTTTCCATAATTTTAACGATATCGCCGACTTTCGCAATGTTATTTTCGTCATGCGCTTTATATTTTTTTGAATATTTCACGCGTTTGCCGTAAAGCGGATGTTTTTTGTATGTTTCAACAAGAACGGTAATGGTTTTATCCATTTTATCGGATACAACGCGGCCTACATACACTTTGCGTTGATTGCGCTCACTCATGTCGCAAACCTCCTCTCAAACGGTTATTTTTTTGCGTTCGCAGCAATTTCTCTTTCGCGGATGATCGTTTTCATGCGCGCGATATCTTTACGCACTTGACGGATGCGTGCTGTGTTTTCCAATTGCCCTGTTGCGAGTTGGAAGCGAAGGTTGAATAATTCTTCTTTCAACGCTTTAATTTTTTGTTCGATTTCGGCAGTGGTAAGTTCACGAATTTCTTTAGCTTTCATTTGCTTCACCACCACTTTCTTCGCGTTTTACAAACTTACATTTGATCGGAAGTTTGTGAGAAGCAAGACGCAATGCTTCACGCGCTACTTCCTCTGAAACACCGCCAACTTCAAACATCACTTTGCCTGGTTTAACAACCGCTACCCAACCTTCAGGAGCACCTTTACCGGAACCCATCCGCACTTCCAATGGTTTTGCAGTGTATGGTTTCGAAGGGAAAATTTTAATCCAAACTTTACCGCCACGTTTCATATAACGAGTCATCGCACGACGGGCAGCCTCGATTTGGCGGTTGGTAATCCAAGCGGATTCTAACGCTTGCAATCCGTACTCACCGAAATGTACTTCCGTACCGCCTTTTGCGCGACCTTTCATGCGCCCGCGATGTTCACGACGATATTTTACGCGTTTTGGCATTAACATGATTATTTTCCTCCTTCCTCAGTTTTCTTTTTTTTCGGAAGGACCTCTCCACGATAAATCCATACTTTCACGCCGATTTTTCCATAGGTTGTATCCGCTTCTGCCGTTGCATAATCGATGTCTGCACGGAGCGTATGGAGTGGAACAGTTCCTTCGCTGTAATGTTCAGAGCGCGCGATATCAGCACCGCCGAGACGACCGGATACCATTGTTTTAATTCCTTTTGCCCCTGCGCGCATTGCCCGTTGAATCGCTTGTTTTTGCGCACGGCGGAAGGAAACGCGGTTTTCTAATTGGCGCGCAATGTTTTCCGCAACAAGTTTCGCATCTAAATCTGGTTTTTTGATTTCAACGATGTTAATGTGAACACGTTTGCCAGTTAATTGTGTCAACGCTTTGCGAAGCGCTTCTACTTCTGAACCGCCTTTTCCGATCACCATGCCTGGTTTTGCTGTATGGATCGTAATGTTGACGCGGTTTGCTGCACGTTCAATTTCAATGCGAGATACTGCGGCGTCTTGCAACCGTTTATTAATATACTCACGGATTTTGAGATCCTCATGTAAAAGGTCCGCATAATCTTTTTCAGCGTACCATCTAGAGTCCCAGTCACGAATAATGCCGATGCGGAGACCGATCGGATTTACCTTTTGACCCACTGATTATCCCTCCTTCTTTTCTGAAACAACGATGGTGATATGGCTTGTGCGTTTATTAATCGCGCTTGCACGTCCCATTGCGCGCGGGCGGAAACGTTTCAACGTTGGACCTTCATCCACATACGCTTTCGTAATAACTAAATTGTTCACATCCATATCATAATTATGTTCAGCGTTTGCCACCGCGGACTTCAGCACTTTTTCAATAATTGGGGAAGCCGCTTTTGGCGTATGGCGGAGAATAGCAAACGCCTCACCAACTTCTTTTCCTCGAATTAAGTCAATCACTAAACGTGCTTTACGAGGAGCAATACGGACTGTTCTTGCGACAGCTTTAGCTTCCATGTGTTGAACCTCCTCTCATTAACGTTTCGTTTTCTTATCGTCGCCAGCATGACCTCTGAACGTACGCGTTGGTGCGAACTCACCAAGTTTATGTCCTACCATATCTTCCGTAATATAAACCGGCACGTGTTTGCGTCCATCGTATACAGCGATCGTGTGACCAACAAATTGCGGGAAAATCGTCGAACGACGAGACCATGTTTTAATCACTTGTTTTTGACCTGTTTCATTTAATTTTTCGATTTTTTTCATTAAATGTTCGTCACAGAACGGACCTTTTTTTAAGCTGCGACCCATAAATGAACCTCCCTTCGTGATTGTTCTACGGTTCTTAAGAACCGTAGTTCAACCCCGTTATTTTTTACGACGACGTATAATGAATTTATCCGATTTGTTATTCTTTTTGCGTGTTTTAAAGCCAAGCGTCGGTTTACCCCAAGGAGTCATTGGTGACTTGCGTCCGATTGGCGCTTTACCTTCACCACCACCGTGCGGGTGATCAACAGGGTTCATAACAGAACCGCGAACGGTTGGACGAATGCCTAACCAACGAGCGCGACCTGCTTTACCGATATTCACAAGTTCGTGCTGCTCATTGCCAACTTCCCCAACTGTTGCCCGGCAAGCACCTAAAATCATGCGCACTTCGCCAGATGCAAGACGAACGATGACATATTTTCCTTCTTTCCCAAGCACTTGCGCAGATGTACCAGCAGCGCGAACTAATTGTCCGCCTTTTCCTGGTTTCAGCTCGATATTATGCACAAGCGTACCAACTGGGATATTTTCAAGCGGCAATGCGTTGCCAACTTTAATGTCTGCGTCTGGGCCAGACATGATTTCCATGCCTACTTTAAGGTTTTTCGGCGCAATAATATAACGTTTTTCACCATCTGCATAGTGAATTAACGCAATGTTTGCGGAACGGTTAGGATCATACTCGATTGTAGCAACGCGACCTGGAATTCCATCTTTATCGCGTTTAAAGTCGATGATGCGATATAGGCGTTTATGACCGCCGCCTTGATGGCGTACTGTAATTTTTCCTTGGTTATTGCGGCCAGCTTTTTTCTTTAACGGTGCAAGCAACGATTTTTCCGGCTTATCCGTTGTAATTTCGGAGAAGTCAAGAACTGTCATACCACGACGACCGTTGGAGGTCGGTTTGTATTTTTTGATTGCCATGTTGGTTTCCCTCCTTCACTTTTAAACTTATACTTCAAACAGTTCGATCTCTTTGCTGTCTGGCGTTAACGTTACGATCGCTTTACGGCGGCGGTTTGTATAACCGCTGTAACGGCCAACGCGTTTGAATTTTCCTTTATAGTTCATAATGTTGACTTTTGCTACTTTCACGCCAAAAATTTTCTCTACTGCGTCTTTCACTTCTGTTTTATTCGCATTAACGTCGACTTCAAATGTATATTTTTTTTGCGAAATTAAATTCATCGTGTTTTCCGTGATAATGGGGCGCTTAATAATGTCGCGAGGATCTTTCATTATGCAAGCACCTCCTCTACTTTCTCCACGGCCGCTTTCGTGATTACAAGCTTATCATGGTTCAACAGATCAAGAACGTTAATGCCGTTCGCCGTAACCACGGTAACGCCAGGAATATTGCGTGCAGATAATGCGACATTTTCGTTCGCAACATCGGTTACAATCAACGCTTTGCGATCAACAGAAAGATTATTTAAGATTTTCACCATTTCTTTCGTTTTTGGCGCTTCTAATGTTAAATTGTCTAAAACAACAATGTTGTTTTCAAGAACTTTAGAAGATAACGCTGACTTAATCGCTAAACGGCGAACCTTTTTCGGCAATTTATAGCTGTAGCTGCGCGGAACCGGGCCGAATACCGTACCACCGCCACGCCATTGTGGAGCGCGGATTGAACCTTGACGAGCGCGTCCTGTACCTTTTTGGCGCCATGGTTTGCGGCCGCCGCCACTTACTTCAGCGCGATTTTTTGTTTTATGCGTTCCTTGACGCAACGAAGCGCGTTGCATAATAACCGCTTCGAATAACACGTGTTTGTTTGGCTCAATACCAAAAACGGAATCGTTCAGCTCGATTTCTCCGATAGTTTCTCCGTTCTGGTTATACAATGCTACTTTTGGCATTGGATAGTTCCTCCTTTCCTAGCAAAATGTTATTTTGCTTTTGCTTTTACTGCGCTTTTAACGATCACTAAACCTTTTCTTGGACCTGGCACGTTTCCTTTAATAAGAAGCAGGTTGCGTTCAGGGTCCACTTTCACAATTTTTAAGTTTTGAATTGTGACACGTTGGCCACCCATGCGACCTGGCAATTCTTTTGATTTAAATACACGGTTAGGAGCAATCGCACCCATCGAACCAGGACGGCGATGATAACGAGAACCGTGCGCCATTGGCCCGCGCGATTGACCGTGACGTTTGATCGCGCCTTGGAACCCTTTTCCTTTTGAAATTCCAGTTACATCGACAATATCGCCTTCAGAAAAAATATCTACTTTGACTTCCTGACCAACTTCATACTCATCAATATTTGCGCCGCGAATTTCGCGGATGAAGCGCTTAGGTGCCGTATTCGCTTTAGCGGCATGGCCGATTTGCGGTTTATTGGCGCGTTTTTCGCTTAAATCTTCAAAGCCTAATTGAATCGCTTCGTAACCGTCTTTTTCAATTGTTTTCTTTTGCAATACAACGTTAGGAGTTGCTTCAATGACGGTTACAGGAATTAAATCGCCGTTTTCCGCGAATACTTGCGTCATACCAATTTTTCTCCCTAAGATTCCTTTGGTCATTCGTCACACCTCCTGCTAAATTAAAGTTTAATTTCAATATCGACACCAGACGGCAAGTCAAGACGCATTAACGAATCCACCGTTTGCGGAGTAGGATTCACGATATCGATCAAGCGTTTATGTGTACGCATTTCGAATTGTTCACGAGAGTCTTTATACTTGTGAACAGCGCGTAAAATCGTATAAACAGTTCTTTCCGTCGGCAATGGAATCGGACCAGATACTTTTGCGCCGGAACGTTTCGCTGTTTCTACGATTTTTTCCGCAGATTGATCAAGAATTCGATGATCATAAGCTTTTAAACGAATACGAATTTTTTCTTTTGCCATTGTTTTCCCTCCTTCTTCGCCTATTTTGAAAATAGACATTCTCCATGGAAATTTCCTGCACACTCGCCATGGCAAAGCAACCGGGTGTGTCAGCAACCTTCCACTTCATCGCAGTCAAAGACCAACATTTGATATTATACAGATATGTAAACAAGATTGCAAGCTATTTCTTCGTTTTTCTACGCACTTCTTAATTATACATAGGCAATTTTTCATTTTCAACTTGTCAAAAAATTGTACAAAAAAAAGCAGGTTTGCAAACGCAAACCTGCTTTCCGGGCTGTCACTGCCACCATTATTCAATGATTTCAGATACAGAGCCAGCACCTACAGTACGTCCGCCTTCACGGATCGAGAATTTTGTACCTTCTTCGATCGCGATTGGCGCGATTAATTCAACTGTCATTTCAACGTTGTCGCCAGGCATAACCATTTCAACGCCTTCAGGAAGCGTGATGATGCCTGTTACGTCCGTTGTACGGAAGTAGAATTGTGGACGATAGTTAGAGAAGAATGGAGTATGGCGTCCACCTTCTTCTTTTGTTAGGACGTAAACTTGAGCTTTAAATTTTGTATGTGGTGTAATTGTTCCTGGTTTTGCAAGAACTTGACCGCGCTCAACTTCATCACGGGACACACCGCGAAGAAGCGCACCGATGTTGTCACCAGCTTCTGCTTGGTCAAGAAGTTTGCGGAACATTTCAACGCCAGTAACCGTTGTAGATTTTGGTTCATCAGAAAGACCAACGATTTCAACAGCATCGCCAACTTTTAACGTACCGCGTTCAACACGGCCAGTTGCTACTGTACCGCGACCAGTGATCGAGAATACGTCTTCGATTGGCATCATGAATGGTTTGTCAATTTCGCGTTGCGGAGTTGGGATATATTCGTCAACCGCATTCATCAATTCAACAATTTTTTCTTCCCATTGCGGATCGCCTTCAAGCGCTTTTAACGCAGAACCTTTGATAACAGGCACTTCGTCGCCAGGGAAGTCATATTCAGATAATAGATCACGAACTTCCATTTCAACAAGTTCTAGCAATTCTTCGTCGTCAACCATGTCGCATTTGTTCAAGAATACAACGATGTATGGCACACCTACTTGGCGAGAAAGAAGAATGTGCTCACGAGTTTGTGGCATTGGACCGTCAGCCGCAGACACAACAAGGATTGCACCGTCCATTTGCGCTGCACCTGTGATCATGTTTTTCACGTAGTCTGCGTGGCCAGGGCAGTCAACGTGAGCATAGTGGCGTTTGTCTGTTTCATACTCAACGTGCGCAGTAGAGATAGTGATACCACGTTCACGTTCTTCTGGAGCTGCGTCGATTTGATCGTACGCTTTTGCTTCTGCTTTACCTTGTTTAGCGAGAACTGTTGTAATCGCAGCAGTTAACGTCGTTTTACCATGGTCAACGTGGCCGATAGTACCAATGTTGACGTGTGGTTTCGTACGTTCGAATTTCGCTTTAGCCATGAGAATATCCTCCTTAAAATTAGAATGTATATGATTTTATTTATAATAATATAGAATGCCTGGGAGCAAATAGTGAGCATATTTGCTCCCAAGTCTTACATAAGTAATTTATAGCGAAACTATGCACAAAAATCAATTATTCACCCTTATTTTTTTTGATGATTTCATCTGCAATGTTTTTCGGAACTTCTTCATAATGGTCAAATACCATTGTGAACGTTCCGCGACCTTGTGTGTTAGAACGGAGTGAAGTAGCGTATCCAAACATTTCTGCTAGCGGAACCATCGCGCGGACAACTTGCGCGTTGCCGCGGGCTTCCATACCTTCTACGCGTCCACGGCGAGAAGTGATGTCGCCCATAATATCGCCAAGATATTCTTCTGGAATAATTACTTCAACTTTCATGATTGGTTCAAGCAACACAGGGTCGCATTTTTCTGCCGCGTTTTTCAATGCTAAAGACGCAGCAATTTTAAATGCCATTTCGCTGGAGTCAACATCATGGTATGAACCATCAAATAGTTTCGCTTTAATGTCAACAACCGGATATCCGGCAAGAACGCCGTTTTGCATTGCTTCTTCAAGACCAGCTTGAACGGCTGGAACATATTCTTTCGGAACGACCCCACCGACAATCGCGTTTTCGAATTCGAAACCTTTTCCGCGTTCGTTTGGCGAGAACTCGATCCAAACGTGACCGTATTGACCGCGACCACCAGACTGGCGGATAAATTTCCCTTCGACTTGCGCCGATTTGCGGAATGTTTCGCGGTAAGCAACTTGCGGAGCACCGACGTTTGCTTCCACTTTAAATTCACGGCGCATACGGTCAACGATGATGTCAAGATGGAGCTCACCCATACCAGCAATGATCGTTTGCCCAGTTTCTGGGTCTGTCCAAGCGCGGAATGTTGGGTCTTCTTCTTGCAATTTTTGCAACGCTTGCCCCATTTTATCTTGGTCCGCTTTGGATTTTGGCTCGATGGCTACGTTAATTACTGGTTCTGGGAATTCCATGGATTCTAACACAACAAGATTCTTTTCATCACAAAGAGTATCGCCTGTTGTTGTATCTTTTAAACCTACAGCTGCCGCGATGTCACCAGCATATACTGTTGAAATTTCTTGCCGGTGGTTCGCATGCATTTGCAGGAGACGACCGATGCGTTCGCGTTTGCGTTTTGTCGAGTTCATGACATATGAACCAGAATCTAGCGTACCAGAGTATACACGGAAGAACGTTAACTTACCAACATAAGGGTCTGTCATAATTTTAAACGCTAACGCTGCAAATGGGGCATCATCGCTTGATTCACGAACAACTTCTTCTTCCGTATCTGGAACGATCCCTTTAATTGGAGGGATATCCACCGGAGAAGGCAAGTAGTCAACAACTCCGTCAAGCAATAATTGAACCCCTTTGTTTTTAAATGCAGAACCACAGAACACAGGGAAGAATTCTACGCTGATCGTCGCTCTGCGAATCGCTGCTTTTAATTCTTCTACTGTAATTTCTTCCCCTTCTAAATATTTCATCATAAGCTCTTCATCTAATTCAGCAACTGCTTCGATGAGTTTGTTATGATATTCTTCCGCCATGTCGCGGTACTCTTCAGGAATTTCGATGCGCTCAATATTTTTGCCAAGCTCATCGTGATAATGGTACGCGCACATTTCAACAAGATCAATAATGCCAGAGAATTGGTCTTCCGCGCCGATCGGCAATTGCACAGGGTGCGCGTTTGCTTGCAGGCGTTCATGAAGCGTATTCACAGAATATAGAAAATCCGCACCGATTTTATCCATTTTGTTGACGAACACGATGCGCGGAACGCCGTACGTAGTCGCTTGGCGCCATACCGTTTCTGTTTGCGGTTCTACACCAGATTGCGCATCAAGAACAGTAATCGCACCGTCAAGCACGCGGAGAGAACGTTCAACTTCCACAGTGAAGTCTACGTGCCCTGGCGTGTCGATGATGTTAATGCGATGCCCTTTCCATTGCGCTGTTGTCGCCGCAGATGTAATCGTAATTCCGCGCTCTTGTTCTTGTTCCATCCAGTCCATTGTTGCCGCGCCTTCATGCACTTCGCCAATTTTATGAACACGGCCTGTGTAGAACAAGATGCGCTCGGTTGTCGTTGTCTTACCGGCGTCAATATGCGCCATAATACCAATGTTTCGAGTTTTTTCTAAGGAGAACTCTCTTGCCATGGTGGTTATTTTCTCCTTCCTTCAAATAAGTATCATATGGTAGTCGCTATACAAACGATAATACAGGAATATAGGTGAATTGGCGGCAAATCCTTGACCGCCATCACCTATTTCCCGCTGCATATCGATATAGATCCGATGATTACCAGCGATAATGTGCAAACGCTTTGTTTGCTTCCGCCATTTTGTGTGTATCCTCGCGTTTTTTCACAGCTGCTCCAGTGTTATTGGCAGCATCCATAATTTCGTTTGCAAGACGCTCTTCCATCGTTTTTTCACCGCGGAGACGGGCGTATTGCACTAACCAGCGAAGGCCTAATGTCACGCGGCGATCTGGGCGAACCTCAACAGGAACTTGGTAGTTTGCACCACCAACGCGGCGTGCGCGAACTTCCAGGACAGGCATGACGTTTTTCAATGCTTGTTCAAACACTTCCATTGGATCTTTACCCGTACGTTCGCGAATAATATCAAATGCCGTATAAAGAATTTTTTGCGCTTTTCCTTTTTTGCCGTCAATCATAATTTTATTGATAAGACGAGTTACTAGTTTTGAGTTGTAAATCGGATCTGGTAGTACGTCTCGTTTTGGAACTGGACCTCTACGTGGCATAGTTTTTCCTCCTTTCGATAAAAAATCCTATCTCACATTATTTTTTCGATTCTTTTGGTTTTTTCGCGCCGTATTTCGAACGACCTTGCATGCGGTTCGCTACCCCTGCTGTATCAAGGGCACCACGAATGATGTGATAGCGTACCCCTGGCAAGTCTTTAACACGTCCGCCGCGAATCAGTACAACGCTGTGTTCTTGCAAGTTATGGCCGATTCCAGGAATATAAGCCGTTACTTCAATGCCGTTCGTTAAACGGACACGCGCATATTTACGAAGCGCAGAGTTTGGCTTTTTCGGCGTCATCGTGCCAACACGAGTACAAACACCGCGTTTTTGCGGAGAAGGAACGTTTGTTTGCACTTTTTTGAAGCTGTTGTACCCTTTATTTAACGCAGGAGATTTTGATTTTACCACTTTTTTCTCGCGACCTTTGCGGACTAATTGGTTGATTGTAGGCATGTTAAATTTCCTCCTTTCACATACGAACTCAAGCCCACATATCCAGGCGGTTCATTATTTATGCAAAACAAAGTTCTTGCAGTAAAAACTACAAAAACATGTTTAACGAATGATCGCTACAGCAGCTGCTCCTACTTGAATTTTGCATGCTTTTCCAAGCTTTTTCATGGAATCCACTTTCGTAACTGGAACGTTCGCGTCCTTTGCCGCTTCCATCACCTTTTCGATGATCGAGGAGTCAGCATCTTCCGCGACAATGACTTCGAGCGCTTTTCCTTCTTTCAGGGCTCTTATCGTTTGCTTTGTTCCTACAACAATTTTTCCAGCCTGTAATACTTTTTCATAAGACATGTAACATATCCTCCAAAGTACCAGGTTTTCGGAACACCCTTATTAGACTATCATTTTCATGAAACGTTGTCAACTTATTTTTAAAACAATTTGTTACCAGCAAAGGAAACTATCCTTTGCTGGTAACAACGGATTATTTCGAAGTAACCGCATCTTCATTTTCTTCTTTCTTCACTACCGGCTTCACTTTGCGGTAGCGAGCCATTCCCGTTCCTGCCGGAACAAGCTTGCCGATAATGACGTTTTCTTTTAAGCCAAGCAATTCATCTCGTTTTCCTTTGATCGCCGCATCTGTTAAAACGCGCGTTGTTTCTTGGAATGATGCAGCGGACAAGAAGGAATCTGTCTCAAGCGATGCTTTTGTAATACCGAGCAATACCGGACGAGCTGTCGCCGGACGTTTTCCTTCCAAAAGCGCTTTTTCGTTCACATCTGTAAATTGATGCACATCTAACAACGTGCCAGGCAAGACGTCTGTATCTCCCGCGTCAATGATGCGCACTTTGCGAAGCATTTGTCGGACCATTACTTCGATATGTTTGTCGCTAATTTCTACCCCTTGCATTCTGTATACTTTTTGCACTTCGCGCAATAAGTATTCTTGAACGGATGTGACATCCCTTACTTTTAATAATTGTTTCGGGTCAATCGATCCTTCTGTCAGTTCTTGCCCGCGCTCTACTTGCTGCCCTTCTTCTACTTTTAATCTTGCGTTGTAAGGGGCGATATAAGAGCGCGTTTCCACTTCGCCTTTTACGACGATTTCATATTGGCGATCGCGCGTTTCGCTAATCGATGTGACGATTCCGTCAATTTCTGAAATCACCGCTTGCCCTTTCGGATTGCGCGCTTCAAACAGCTCTTGAACGCGCGGCAAACCTTGGGTAATGTCGTCGCCAGCAACACCGCCTGTGTGGAATGTACGCATCGTCAGCTGTGTTCCCGGCTCGCCGATCGATTGCGCAGCAATGATGCCGACTGCTTCGCCGACTTCCACTTCCGCACCGGTTGCCAAGTTGCGGCCGTAACATTTTTTACATACACCGTGCCGCGTATTGCATGTAAAGGCAGAGCGGATCCATACTTCTTTAATGCCGGCTTTCACGATCGCGTTCGCAATGTCTTCGGTGATCATCTCATCTTTGCGAACGAGTATTTCACCCGTTTCTGGATGTCTCACCGTTTTTTGCGCGTAACGGCCGACAAGACGTTCTTCCAGTTTCACGATGACTTCCGTGCCATCCGTCAATGCTCTTGCAAGAATGCCGCGGTCCGTGCCGCAATCTTCTTCGCGAACAATCACATCTTGCGCCACGTCAACAAGACGTCTTGTGAGATAACCAGAGTCCGCTGTTTTCAACGCAGTATCAGCAAGCCCTTTGCGTGCCCCGTGTGTGGAAATAAAGTACTCCAATACGGTTAATCCTTCACGGAACGAAGATTTGATCGGCAACTCGATGATGCGTCCTGCCGGGTTCGCCATCAGACCGCGCATTCCGGCAAGCTGCGTAAAGTTCGACGCGTTACCGCGGGCTCCAGAATCGCTCATCATAAAGATCGGGTTGCGTTTATCCAACGATTTCATCAATCTGTCCTGAATTTTATCTTTCGCCGCGCTCCAAATCGAAATAACCCGTTCATAACGCTCTTCGTCGGTAATTAAACCGCGGCGGAATTGTTTTAAAACTGTATCTACTTTCGTCTGCGCTTCTTCAAGAATTTCTTGTTTTTCCGGCAGCACGACAATGTCGGCAACACCAATCGTAATGCCGGCTTTTGTTGAATATTGGAAACCTAAATCTTTCATGCGGTCCAGCATTTTCGATGTTTCCGTAATTTTGAACCGCTTAAATACTTCAGCGATAATTTGTCCAAGCACTTTTTTCTTAAATGGCGGAACGAGTTCGCGCTTGCGAATTTCTTCTTTGACATTCACGCCTTTATCAAGGAAATATTTGTCTGGTGTCCGCCCTTCGATATTTTCGGTTGTCGGCTCGTTAATATATGGGAACGAGTTTGGCAAAATTTCATTGAAAATGAGTTTTCCAACTGTTGTAATAAGCAGTTTGTTATTCTGTTCTTCTGTAAATGTTTCATTTTTCAATGAGCCAGCATGAACGGCAATCCGCGAGTGCAGATGGACATAACCGTTATGGTACGCGAGCAGCGCTTCATCCGTATCTTTAAATACCATTCCTTCACCGATCGCCCCTTCGCGTTCCATCGTTAAATAGTAGTTACCTAAAACCATGTCTTGCGAAGGAGTAACAACCGGTTTTCCGTCTTTCGGGTTCAAAATGTTTTGTGCAGCCAGCATGAGCAAGCGGGCTTCCGCCTGCGCTTCCGCGGATAATGGAACGTGCACCGCCATTTGGTCTCCGTCAAAGTCAGCGTTATATGCCGTACATACAAGCGGATGCAAACGGATGGCGCGTCCTTCGACAAGCGTTGGCTCGAACGCTTGAATACCCAAGCGGTGAAGCGTTGGCGCACGGTTGAGCAAGACAGGATGTTCTTTAATGACGTCCTCTAATACATCCCATACTTCCGGATGAACGCGTTCGATTTTCCGTTTTGCGCTTTTAATGTTATGGGCGAGCCCGCGTTCAACCAGCTCTTTCATCACAAATGGTTTAAAGAGCTCAAGCGCCATTTCTTTTGGCAAACCGCATTGATACATTTTCAAGTTCGGACCGACGACAATAACCGACCGCCCTGAATAATCCACACGTTTACCAAGCAAGTTCTGCCGGAAACGGCCTTGCTTTCCTTTTAACATATGGGACAGCGATTTAAGCGGACGGTTCCCAGGTCCCGTTACCGGACGGCCGCGGCGACCGTTGTCAATGAGCGCATCGACCGCCTCTTGGAGCATCCGTTTTTCGTTTTGCACAATAATGCTTGGCGCACCAAGATCCAGCAGCCGTTTTAACCGGTTATTCCGGTTAATAACGCGGCGATACAAGTCATTGAGGTCAGATGTCGCAAAACGTCCTCCATCTAATTGCACCATCGGCCGCAATTCAGGCGGGATGACTGGAAGCACGTCAAGCACCATCCAAGCAGGATCGTTTCCTGAATTACGGAACGCTTCTAACACTTCCAACCGTTTAATAATTCGGGCACGCCGCTGTCCTTGCGCCGTTTTTAATTCTTCCTTGAGTGTTGCCACTTCTTTTTCTAAATCAATATCTTGAAGAAGCTTTTTAATGGCTTCCGCACCCATGGAAGCTTGGAATGATTGCCCGTATTTTTCGCGATACGCGCGGTATTCTTTTTCCGAAAGCAATTGTTTTTTCTCAAGCGGTGTATCGCCTGGATCAGTCACAACATATGAAGCGAAATAAATGACCTCTTCTAACGCGCGCGGCGACATGTCCAAAACAAGCCCCATGCGGCTTGGAATCCCTTTGAAATACCAAATATGTGAAACAGGAGCTGCTAGTTCAATATGTCCCATCCGTTCGCGACGGACTTTCGAGCGAGTTACTTCGACACCGCAACGATCACAGACAACACCTTTGTAACGTACGCGCTTATATTTTCCACAATGACATTCCCAATCTTTTGTCGGACCGAAAATACGTTCACAAAACAACCCGTCTTTTTCCGGTTTCAATGTGCGATAGTTAATCGTTTCCGGTTTTTTTACTTCACCATATGACCAAGAACGAATTTTTTCCGGCGAAGCGAGTCCGATTTTCATGTATTCAAATTTATTAACATCTAGCAAGGGGTATACCTCCCTCTTTATCACTCGGTTTTGCCTCGATTGCTTTTGCAGCAACATAGCCGTCCGTTATCATCGGTAAAGCAGCTTGAAAGTGATGGAGGACCAACTATCCCCCATCACTACAAGCAGGCTTATTCTTTTGTCGCAACACCTTTTTTCCCGGCTTTTTCATCTTCTGCCGACTTTACTTCCGGGACGATCGAATCCGCAGAATGAACGTCATCCTCTTCATCAAAGTTTTCCATATTAATTTCTTTCTCATCGCTAGTCAAAATGGTGACATCCATACCTAAGCTTTGCAGCTCTTTTATCAGCACTTTAAACGATTCCGGCACACCTGGTTCTGGAATGTTTTCCCCTTTTACGATCGCTTCGTACGTTTTGACACGGCCGACGACATCGTCCGACTTGACTGTAAGTATTTCTTGCAATGTATACGCAGCACCATAAGCTTCAAGCGCCCACACTTCCATTTCGCCAAAGCGCTGTCCGCCAAATTGCGCTTTACCGCCGAGCGGCTGTTGCGTAACGAGCGAGTACGGTCCTGTTGAGCGGGCGTGCAGCTTATCGTCGACCATGTGCGCAAGCTTAATCATGTACATAATACCGACAGATACACGGTTATCAAACGGTTCTCCCGTTCTGCCATCATATAACACCGTTTTTGCGTCACGCGGCATTCCAGCTTCTTCTAAAATGTTCCATACATCTTCTTCTGTAGCCCCATCGAATACCGGGGACGCAATATGAAGACCGAGCTTTTTCGCCGCCATACCGAGATGCAGCTCAAACACTTGCCCGATATTCATCCGCGATGGAACGCCTAAAGGGTTCAACATAATATCAATTGGCGTGCCATCTGGCAAGAACGGCATATCTTCCTCCGGCAAAATCCGCGAAATAACCCCTTTGTTTCCATGGCGTCCTGCCATTTTATCGCCTTCGGAAATTTTCCGCTTTTGTACGATATAAACACGGACAAGCTGGTTGACGCCTGGCGGAAGTTCATCTCCGTCTTCACGGTTAAAGACCTTCACGTCAAGGACTATACCGCCGCCGCCATGCGGAACGCGAAGAGACGTATCGCGCACTTCGCGGGCTTTCTCACCGAAGATCGCATGCAGCAGCCGCTCTTCTGCCGTCAGTTCTGTCATTCCTTTTGGCGTTACTTTTCCAACAAGCAAGTCACCGTCTTTTACCTCGGCGCCAATGCGGACGATTCCGCGCTCATCTAAGTTTTTCAGCGCATCCTCGCCGACGTTCGGAATGTCGCGCGTAATTTCTTCCGGACCAAGTTTTGTGTCACGGGATTCCGCTTCATACTCTTCAATATGAATGGACGTATAGACGTCTTCTTTAACGAGACGTTCGCTCATGATAATCGCGTCTTCATAGTTGTAGCCATCCCATGTCATAAAGGCGACAAGCACGTTGCGGCCAAGGGCAAGCTCGCCTTTATCCATGGACGGTCCGTCCGCCAAAATCTCGCCTTTTTCTACGATATCGCCCTTTTTCACAATCGGACGTTGATTGTAGCAAGTTCCTTGGTTGGAGCGGACGAATTTCAACAGGCGATATTTATCAAGATCACCTTTCACTTCTTTTCCGTCCACTTCAATGAGACGGCGAACCCAAATTTCTTTCGCCTCTACCCGTTCGACAATGCCTCGATGTTTACAGATAACAGCGGCGCCGGAATCTCTCGCGGACACGTATTCCATTCCCGTGCCGACAATCGGCGCTTCCGGTTCTAACAGCGGAACGGCTTGGCGCTGCATGTTCGCACCCATCAGCGCGCGGTTCGAGTCATCGTTTTCCAAAAACGGAATGCAGGCCGTCGCTGCCGATACGACTTGCTTTGGCGATACGTCCATATAGTCAACGCGGTCGCGTTTGACGACAATGTTTTCGCCGCGGAAACGGGCAACCACATTTTCTTCTAAGAACGTTCCATCTTCTGCGAGCGGAACGTTCGCTTGCGCCACGACGTAGTTATCTTCCTCGTCAGCGGTTAAATAGTCAATTTGATCGGTAACTCTTCCCGTCTCTGGATCGACGCGGCGGTACGGTGTTTCGATAAAACCGAATTTATTCACTTTCGCATACGTAGACAATGAGTTAATTAACCCGATGTTCGGACCTTCAGGCGTTTCAATTGGACACATCCGCCCATAATGTGAATAGTGGACGTCACGCACTTCAAAACCGGCCCGTTCACGAGTCAAGCCACCAGGACCTAGGGCAGACAGGCGGCGTTTATGCGTCAATTCAGCGAGCGGGTTCGTTTGATCCATAAATTGCGAAAGCTGCGAGCTTCCGAAAAATTCTTTAATCGCCGCAATGACCGGACGAATATTGATCAGCTGTTGCGGAGTGATCGTGTTTGTGTCCTGAATCGACATGCGCTCACGAACAACCCGCTCCATGCGCGACAAACCGATCCGGAATTGGTTTTGCAACAATTCACCGACAGAACGGAGACGACGGTTTCCTAAATGGTCAATATCATCCGTGTCACCGACTCCATGCAATAAATTAAAGAAATAGCTAATCGAAGCAATAATATCCGCAGGAGTAATATGTTTTACGTCTTCGGCAATGTAGCCGTTGCTAATGACATTAATCACTTGTTCCCCGTCCGGGTCGTTTGGCGCATAAATTTTAATCGACTGCAGCGCAATTTCTTCTTCCACTACGCCGCCGAAAGGTTTGTGAACCCGCAATCCAACACCGTTTTCAAGGTATGGTAAAATTCGATTTAACGTTCTCCGATCAACAATCGTTCCTTTTTCTGCAATGACTTCGCCAGTTTCAGGATCCACCAATGTTTCGGCAAGGCGTTGGTTAAACAGACGGTTTTTAATATGGAGCTTTTTATTAATTTTATAACGTCCGACGCTTGCCAAGTCATAACGCTTTGGATCAAAGAAGCGGGAGATTAACAAATTCTTTGCATTTTCAATCGTCGGCGGTTCCCCTGGACGCAAACGCTCGTAAATCTCGATTAACGCTTTTTCCGTGCTGTCTGTATTATCCTTTTCGAGCGTGTTGCGAAGATATTCGTTATCACCGATTAAATCGATAATTTCTTGGTCAGAGCCAAAGCCAAGAGCGCGCAGAAGAACCGTCACTGGTAGTTTACGAGTGCGGTCAATACGGACATACACAACATCTTTTGCATCTGTTTCATATTCCAGCCATGCCCCGCGGTTCGGAATGACCGTTGCCGAAAAACCGCGTTTTCCATTTTTATCAACCTTTTCGCTATAATAAACGCTTGGTGAGCGGACAAGCTGGGAAACAATAACACGTTCCGCCCCGTTAATGATAAACGTTCCCGTTTCTGTCATTAACGGGAAATCGCCCATAAAGACATCTTGTTCTTTTACTTCGCCAGTTTCTTTGTTAATTAAACGCACTTTAACACGAAGCGGCGCGGCATATGTAACATCGCGTTCTTTCGCCTCTTCAACAGTATATTTTGGCTCCCCTAAACTATAATCGATAAACTCAAGAGAAAGATTGCCGGAAAAGTCCTCAATCGGGGAAATTTCTCTGAACATTTCCCGCAATCCTTCGTCAAGAAACCATTTATAAGAGGAAGTTTGAATCTCAATAAGATTTGGCAATTCCAGCACTTCACTGATACGCGCGTAACTTCTTCGTTGGCGGTGTCGTCCATATTGAACTAGTCGGCCTGTCAAGTGATTCACCCCTCAAATTCAAACATTAGTCAAAGTGGAAGGTAAACTTTCGGCTATAATAGAGAGAAAAAAAGAAAATGGTTTCTATATAGAAAACCATATTTTTACCTGTCTATTGATTTTATCATTCTTTCCATTATAGATAAAATTATACGCCATCTTTTGACCAAGAAATGTACACATTTAGCATTTTATAATGCTATCACAATCCAAAAACGCTGTCAACATTTTTTTGACTTTATGATATAATATCCTTTTTTCTTTGTCACGACTTCCACGCAGGAGAATATTTCTTGCAATTTTTTCAGCGCGGAAGGGGCTCCTTGTTTTTTCTGAATCACAACCCACAATTCCCCGTCAGGGTAAAGGTGGGCGGCGCTCTGTTCAAAAATGGCATAAACGACACGCTTCCCAGCACGGATCGGCGGGTTTGTCAAAATCGCGGCAAATTTTTTATCTCCTACTTGTTCAAATAAATCACTTTCATAAATGGATACGTTCGCAATATGATTCACCCGCTTGTTCTCATTCGCCAACTCAAGCGCGCGTTTGTTTATATCAATCATGTCTACGTGGCGGTTTGGAAAAGACTTCG
Organism: Parageobacillus thermoglucosidasius; assembly: GCF_001295365.1. Taxonomy (GTDB): domain Bacteria; phylum Bacillota; class Bacilli; order Bacillales; family Anoxybacillaceae; genus Parageobacillus; species Parageobacillus thermoglucosidasius. The sequence goes on from NZ_CP012712.1 coordinate 497,172, forward strand.
CAACGGCCAACCCGATCGGGCCGTATCCGCATCCTACATCCAAAAAGCCGCCATCCACGTCCGGCTCTTCAAACGTTTCAATCAGCAATCGCGTCCCAAAATCGACCTCTCGTTTCGAAAATACGCCGCTGTCTGTCGTAAATGTCAGGTCATGGCCCCGCAACGTAAACGTCCACGTATGCGGATTGCTTTCCGATGACGGAGTTGGAGAATAATAATGTTCGCTCAATGAACATCACCTTTCTTTTATTTTCTATTTTCATCATATCCATTTTCTTATAAATAAAAAAGCCCGCCGTTTCCAGCGAGCTTTTTTGTATCCATACTATCATTATTTTAATTCTACGCTAGCGCCAACTTCTTCAAGTTTCGCTTTGATTTCTTCTGCTTCTTCTTTAGAAACGCCTTCTTTAAGTGGTTTTGGAGTGTTGTCAACTAAGTCTTTTGCTTCTTTCAAGCCAAGGCCAGTGATTTCACGAACCACTTTGATAACTTTAATTTTTTGCGCACCAGCGTCAGCAAGGATAACATCGAATTCTGTTTTTTCAGCAGCAGCATCGCCGCCAGCAGCAGCACCGCCAGCAACTACTACAGGAGCAGCAGCAGTTACGCCGAACTCTTCTTCAATTGCTTTTACTAATTCGTTTAATTCTAATACTGTCATATTTTTAATCGCTTCAATGATTTGTTCTTTCGTCATCGTCAGTTCCTCCTTAGTATCATTATAGTTTTATCGCATGAGCGAAAAGGAAATTATGCGCTTTGCTCCTCTTTTTGGTCCGCAACCGCTTTGGCAGCAAGCGCAAAGTTGCGGATAGGAGCTTGAAGAACGCTAAGCAGCATAGAAAGCAAGCCTTCGCGCGAAGGAAGTTTCGCAAGCGCGTTAATTTCTTCAATCGTCGCAATGTTGCCTTCAATCACACCTGCTTTGATCTCAAGCGCTTCGTGTTCTTTCGCAAATTCGCTTAAAATTTTCGCAGGCGCGACAACGTCTTCGTTGCTAAACGCAATCGCGTTCGGCCCAGTGAATACATCGTTTAATCCTTCTAATCCGACTTCCGCCAAAGCGCGGCGAGTTAATGTGTTTTTATACACTTTGAACTCAACGCCCGCTTCGCGAAGCCGCTTGCGAAGTTCCGTGATCTCTGCTACGTTAAGGCCGCGATAGTCTACGATAACCGTCGATTTGCTTGCGCGGAATTTGTCGGCAATTTCCGCTACAATTTGCTTTTTGAGTTCGATCGCACTGCCCATTTTTACACCTCCTGTAGAAGATAAAATGAAAACACCACTTATACCGCATCAACAAAAAACCTCCATGCCGCGTAGACATGGAGGTACCATATAAAAACGCGCCTATGCGATAAAACGCGTTTTTCTATCAATGAAATACCTCGGTAGGATATTAAGCTCCACAAGAGCACCTACTGTCTACGGTACAAATGATATTCATTTTTCAGACGAAGTCTATTTTACTAAACAGGCTGAAAGAAGTCAATATTTTTATTGCGCTACAGCAACCGTAGATGGGTCTACTTTGATGCCAGGCCCCATCGTTGAAGTAACGGTGACGTTTTTCACATAAGTGCCTTTAGCGGCAGCCGGTTTTGCTTTTAAAATCGCTTCGTAAATCGTAGTGAAGTTTTCCACGAGCTTTTCGTTGTCAAACGAAACTTTGCCAATCGGCACATGGATGTTGCCGGCTTTATCCACACGATATTCCACTTTACCAGCTTTAATTTCTTGTACGGCTTTCGCAACGTCAAACGTTACCGTGCCGGTTTTCGGGTTTGGCATTAATCCTTTCGGACCTAAAATGCGTCCTAATTTACCTACTTCCCCCATCATGTCCGGAGTGGCAACAACGACATCAAAGTCAAACCAGCCTTCTTGGATTTTGTTGATGTATTCAGTATCGCCAACATAGTCAGCGCCGGCAGCTTCCGCTTCTTTCGCTTTTTCGCCTTTCGCGAATACTAAAACGCGTTGTACTTTCCCTGTACCATGTGGCAATACAACCGCGCCGCGGATTTGTTGGTCCGCTTTTTTCGGATCAACGCCTAAACGGAACGCCACTTCCACTGTCGCGTCAAATTTCGCAATGTTTGTTTTCTTAACAAGCTCAATCGCTTCCGCAACTGGATACGCTTTTGAGCGGTCCACAAGTTTTAATGCTTCTAAGTATTTTTTTCCTCTTCTTGGCATACACAATTCCTCCTCATTGTGGTTTTAGCGGAATAACCTCCCACGAATAAAGGTTGCGAAAAGGATTTCTCCTTGTAGTCGCAACCTCTCAGCCAACTTTATGCACATTAGTCTTCGATAACGATGCCCATGCTGCGGGCCGTACCTTCAACCATGCGCATCGCAGCTTCGATGCTCGCCGCGTTTAAATCCGGCATTTTCAATTCGGCAATCTCGCGCACTTTATCGCGTTTGATTGTCGCTACTTTATTGCGGTTCGGTTCACCGGAACCAGATTCGATGCCGGCCGCTTTTTTCAATAACACTGCAGCTGGCGGAGTTTTTGTAATAAATGTAAATGAACGGTCTTCATATACCGTAATTTCAACCGGAATAATTAAACCTGCTTGGTCAGCTGTGCGAGCATTGAACTCTTTGCAAAATGCCATAATATTAACACCGGCTTGACCTAACGCTGGACCAACTGGCGGTGCCGGATTCGCTTTGCCTGCAGGAATTTGTAGTTTTACGACTTTAACAACTTTTTTTGCCACGAGACACACCTCCTTAAGTCCGTGATGTGGTATTAGGGATCGTCCCTCCCACTCATAAGGCTGATTTGGACAGCCTTTTTCCAATAACTCTCGTTTCGGTTGAGAGGATCTGCGTGTTAAAACAACAACGCTCCCTTATACAGTTTGTATAAGTTCATTGCCTAAGTGAATTTTATCTCGATTTACGAGACATACTGACTTTAAAATATTATCACTTTTCTATTTCGATTGCAAGTTATTTTCCATCATATTTTTTCAATTTGCGAAAACTCAAATTCCACTGGCGTTTCGCGGCCGAACATATTGACAAGCACTTTTACTTTTCTTTTATCCACATCGATTTCTTCAATTGTACCCGTAAAATTGGCAAAAGGACCTTCTTTCACTCTTACCGTTTCTTTTAATTCATAATCAACATCCAGCTCAGCAAGCTGCATACCCATCCGTTTTAAAATCATTTCAACTTCTTCTTCAAGAAGCGGTGTCGGTTTGGAACCAGCTCCGCTTGAGCCGACAAATCCCGTTACCCCTGGCGTATTGCGCACTACATACCACGAATCATCGGTCATCACCATCTCGACCAGCACGTACCCCGGGAATACTTTTCTTTTTGCCGCTTTCTTTTTGCCGCTCTTTGTTTCTGTCTCCGTTTCTTCAGGAACGACGATGCGGAAAATTTTATCTTGCATCCCCATAGACTCAACGCGCTTTTCCAAATTGGCTTTCACTTTATTTTCATAGCCTGAATACGTATGAATGACATACCAGTTTTTTTCCATCTATTGGGACTTAAACGTCCTTTCCCTCCCTAAACCGGTTTGGTTTCCTTTTTTAAACAAAACAAAAACCCGTTGCCGGGCTATAGTTTCTATCTATTTATTTTTCATTATATCATATGGGCGAAACACTTATTCAAAAACAAGACGAATTAATTCGGAAATCCCTAGATCAACCACTGCAAAAAATACTGTAAAAAACGCCACTGTGGCCAATACAATCACCGTATAATTGACAAGTTCTTTCCGGCTTGGCCAGCTTACCTTTTTCATTTCCCGTGCTACATCTTTAAAAAAATTAATCATTCGCTGCATGATTAGTAACCTCCAACAAACGTACAAGCTGCCCACATTGTTTTACTTCGTTTCACGGTGGGTCGTGTGCACATTGCAAGTTTTGCAAAATTTTTTTGCTTCAAAACGCTGTTGAACATGGTTGACATTTTTCATTGTAACATAATTGCGGCTATTGCATTGACTGCAAGCTAAAATAATTTTTTTGCGCATGAATTTTCCACCATTCTTACAAGATGTCCATAAAAATTTACCATACGCGCATTTCCTATGTCAATGACATCAAGAAAAAGAAAGCCCTTTCTTAAAGGCTAATTTCACGGCACTCCAAATATTTTTCCAGCTTCCTTTTAACGCGTTGAAGGGCATTATCGATCGATTTGACATGGCGGTTTAGTTCTTCAGAAATCTCTTGATAGGAGCGGCCATCCAAATATAAAGCAAGTACTTTCCGTTCCAAATCACTGAGCAGCTCCGTCATTTTCACTTCAATATCATCGACTTCTTCGCGGTTAACGATCAGCTCTTCAGGATCCGTCGCTTTCGTCCCAGAAATGACATCCATCAACGTCCGATCCGATTCATCATCATAAATTGGTTTGTCTAAAGATACGTAGGAATTAAGCGGAATATGCTTTTGTCTTGTCGCCGTTTTAATCGCAGTGATCATCTGCCTCGTAATGCAAAGTTCCGCAAACGCTTTAAAAGAAGAAAGCTTGTCCCCTTTAAAATCGCGAACCGCCTTATATAAGCCGATCATTCCTTCTTGAATGATGTCTTCCCGATCCGCGCCGACTAAAAAATAAGAGCGGGCTTTAGCACGAACGAAGTTTTGATACTTATGGATCAAAAAATCGAGCGCATCCCCATCCCCTTGATGCACCAGCTCCACTAACTGCTCGTCTTCCAAATGCTTATAGCTTTTGTACGTTTTTTCTTTGAAGCATTCGCCCACGCTGATCCCCCCGACCGCATAAATCGCTAAAATTTATTATACAGTACAAATTTTTACAGCGTCAACCATTCACTTTTGCCCTCTTCGCCATTTTTCGAAAATTCGAGCTACTTCGTCCGGCAACGGAACTCTAGATGCCGGGGTTTGCTCTTTCATATTTTGCAATTTTTTTGAAATAGCTTTTTCGATCGACTCCATCTCCATTAAAAGCTCCCGTGCCGACTTGCGTAGCGCCCCTTGACTAAAAATCGTCCATTGCTCCGTATAATCGGAAGTAGCGACATACACCTTTGTTCGCACATTAATCAAGCTTTTCGCCAATCTTTCAATCCGCTCATCCGCGGTCTCATTTTCCTTTGTAAAAATAACTTCGACTTGATGATTTTTGTATTTTTTCGCATTCCCTTGTACGAGGTGCGCATCGAAAACGATAATGACTTTGTCGCCAGTAAATCCTTGGTACTCGGCCATTTTCGAGATCAACAAATCCCTTGCCGCAGCAAGGTCATCCTCCTCCTTTAGCTTGCGAAGCTCCGGCCAAGCACCGATCATGTTATAGCCATCGACAATCAGAATATTCATTGATTTATTCCCCTAATGGATAGCGTTTGCGGTACACCTCATACATGAGAAGGCTCGCGGCGACAGAAGCGTTCAATGACGTAACATGCCCTCGCATCGGCAAACGAATGAGAAAATCGCATTTTTCTAAAATAAGCCTTCCGATTCCTTTTCCTTCACTGCCAATCACAAGAGCCAGCGGCATTGTTCCGTCAAGGGAGCGATAGTCCTCTTTCGCTTTGGCATCTGTTCCAACAATCCAAACGCCGCGCTCTTTTAATTCATCCATCGTTCTCGCCAAATTCGTCACGCGCGCGACAGGGATGTATTCGATCGCCCCTGTCGAAGCTTTCGCGACCGTTGCCGTCAAGCCGACAGAGCGCCGCTTCGGAATAATGATGCCGTGCGCCCCAACAGCATCAGCCGTCCGCATAATCGAGCCTAAATTATGCGGGTCTTCCAGTTCATCAAGAATGAGAAAGAACGGCGGTTCGTTTTTTTCGGACGCTCGTGCAAATAAATCATCGATTTCATAATAACGGTACGCCGCAACTTGAGCGACAATTCCCTGGTGCGTCCCTTCTACCATTTGGTCGAGTTTTTTTTTCGGAACGTATTGCACAAGCACACCGTTTTGCTTGGCGAGCTGAATAATCGGTTGTACAGAGTGACGCTGCACACTTTCTGCTATCCAAATTTTGTTAATTTGTCTTTTTGATTTCAGCGCCTCGATGACGGGATTTTTCCCAATAATAAAATCCATTGCTACGACTTCCTTTCCTCACTTTCAATAATCACAAAAGAATTGCGAATAAGCTCCTCCACCCGTTTTTCGTTATTACCTAAAAAATGGTATCCAATCAGTGCCTCAAATGCTGTACTATACCGGTACGTCTGCACATCCGTATTTTTGGGAATTGTGCCGGATTTGGCGTTTCGCCCCCGGCGAACGACCGACTGCTCTTCTTCTGTTAATATTCCATTTTCCAACAAGGTTAACAGCACTTTTGCCTGTGCTTTTGCCGATACATATTGAATCGCTCGTTTATGAAGCTGATGCGGCTTTACATTTCCGCTGGAAAGAAGGTGATGCCGCACGTACAATTCGTATACGGCATCCCCAATGTAAGCAAGCGTTAATCCGTTCATTTGTTTCACATCTTTGACTGGCTGCAAAAGATTCATGCGTCTTATCCTCTTTTCCATCTTGTTCCTTGCGGCGTATCTTCCAAAATAATGTTTTTCGCTCTTAATTCATCACGAATTTGATCCGCTAAAGCAAAATTCCGGTTTTTTCTCGCTTCGTTCCGCTTTTGAATGAGCGCTTCGATTTCCTCGTCCAGCAATTCCTCTTCTTGCAACGTAATGCCAAGCACGTCAAGCAGCTGTTCCAATTCGCGCAAAAATGCATGAATAACGCGTTCCGATGTATTCTTTTCATGCAAATACAAATTCGCTTGTTTCGCCAGTTCAAACAACACAGCGATTCCATTGGCTGTATTAAAATCGTCGTCCATTTCCCGGATAAACGCCTCATGCTGCTCTTGAATGCGCGCGAGCCACTGCTCGTCGTCATCGGTTAAGTTCGTGCTGCTTTGCAATCGATGTTTTAAATTAAAATAAGCCGTTTTTAACCGTTCCAATCCCTTTTTCGCATTTTCTAACAATTCTTCGCTATAGTTAATCGGATGACGGTAGTGAACCGAAAGCATAAAAAACCTCAATACTTGTGGATCGATTTGCCGGATAATGTCGTGAACAAGCACGAAGTTGCCGAGCGATTTCGACATTTTTTCGTTATTAATATTCAAATAGCCGTTATGAAGCCAATATTTTGCAAACGGTTTGCCTGTTAACGCTTCGGACTGGGCTATTTCATTCTCATGATGCGGGAACGTCAAATCTTGACCGCCAGCGTGGATATCAATCGTATCTCCCAAATATTTGCGCGCCATTGCCGAGCATTCAATATGCCAGCCCGGGCGCCCTTTTCCCCATGGGCTATCCCAGCAAATTTCCCCCTCTTTTGCCGCTTTCCATAATGCGAAATCAAGCGGGTCTTCTTTCTTTTCGCCAATTTCAATGCGCGCTCCCGCTTTCAGTTCATCAATAGACTGATGCGAAAGTTTGCCGTACTCTGCAAATTTTCTTGTACGATAGTACACATCGCCATCGACTTCGTACGCATAACCTTTTTCAACCAATGCTTGAATAAATTCAATAATCGTATCCATATTTTCGGTGACGCGTGGATGCACATCCGCTTTTTTGCATCCAAGCGCTGTAATGTCTTCAAAATATGCTTGAATAAAACGCTCCGCGACCGTCGGCACATCTTCCCCCAATTCGCGCGCCGCTTTTATGAGCTTATCATCGACATCGGTAAAATTGGATACATACTTCACTTCATAACCGCGAAACTCTAGGTAGCGGCGAATCGTATCGAATACGATCGCAGCGCGGGCGTTGCCGATATGGATATAGTTATACACCGTCGGACCGCATACGTACATTTTTACTTTATTCGGTTCAAGCGGCTCAAACGGTTCCTTTTTTCTTGTCAATGTGTTATAAAGCCGAATGCTGCTCATGTTCGTTCTTCCTTTCCTTTAAGCTTTCGATTTCGCTGCGCAGTTTTGCAATTTCCGCTTCTAACTCTTTAATGCGATCGGCAACCGGATCTGGCAAGTCCGTATGATTTAAGTCTTTTTTCACCTTCACGCCATCGCGGACGACGACTCGTCCCGGAATGCCAACAACCGTGGAGTTCGGCGGAACGTCTTTCAACACAACCGAACCCGCTCCAATTTTCGAATTTTCTCCAATCGTAATGGAACCGAGCACTTTTGCTCCTGCCGCAATTAAGCAGTTATCTTTAATCGTTGGATGGCGCTTCCCTTTTTCTTTCCCCGTTCCTCCCAATGTCACACCTTGGTATACAGTTACATTATCTCCAATTTCGCACGTTTCGCCAATGACCACACCCATGCCGTGGTCGATGAAAAAACGGCGGCCGATTTTTGCTCCTGGATGAATTTCAATCCCTGTAAAAAAGCGGCTGATTTGTGAAATAAGACGGGCGAGAAAGTAAAATTTCCGCTTATATAACGCATGAGCAATACGGTGCGCCCAAATCGCGTGCAAGCCAGAATAGGTTAAAATGACTTCCAAGTAGCTTCTTGCTGCCGGATCTTGCTCAAAAATCACTTCAATGTCTTCTTTTAATGTTTTAAACATATAATCCTCCCTCCATTTTCATCAATTTATTGAAAGTGCGTCTATGAAAAAAGCGCCTCTGTGCCAATGACACAGAGACGCTCAGCGGCGCGGTTCCACTCTGTTTAGCTAAACGGTGCGTTTAGCTCACTCAAGCCTGATAACGGAGAAACTCCGCTCCTATCTACTACAGAACGTCTCTGTTCCGGTTCGAAAGGAGGCTCCGAGGGGCATTTCGGAAAACATCGGTCATGAATCACTTCCAGCCAAGGTGATTCTCTCTGGGATGCCAATGTTTCCTACTTCTCCTCATCAACGCTTTTTCTATATTTATTTTGATGTTTACTATATATGAAAAACGGAGCAAAAAGGTTAATGAACCACTTTTTCTAATCGGCTGATGACTTTTTCTTTTCCTAATAATTGAAGCGCAACTGGCAGTTCCGGACCGTGTGTTTGCCCTGTTGCAGCGACGCGAATTGGCATAAACAATTTTTTTCCTTTTTGCCCTGTCGATTTTTGCACTGATTTAATTGCCGCTTTAATATTTTCCGCTGTAAATGGATCGAGCTGTTTCACTTCTTCTAGAAATGCTTTTAACACATCAGGGACTTGTTCGCCTGATAGCACTTCTTTTGCTTCTTCATTATACTCAATGTCCTCTTTAAAGAACAACTCCGATAATTGTACAATTTCGGCGCCATAGCTCATTTGTTCTTGGTATAAGGCAATCAAATCACGCGCCCATTGCCGTTGTTCTTCGCTCATTTGTTCTGGCAGCCGGCCGGCTTTGATCAAATGCGGCAAAGAAATCTCTACAAGCCGGTCCAAATCTAATTTTTTAATATATTGGTTATTCATCCATGTCAACTTTTTCGTATCGAACATGGATGGTGATTTCGACAACCGGGAAACATCGAAAATGCGAATGAGTTCCTCTTTCGAGAAGATTTCTTCTTCCCCTTCTGGCGACCAGCCGAGCAGCGCAAAGAAGTTAAACAATGCTTCCGGCAAATAGCCAAGCTCTTTATATTGGGAAACAAATTGAATAATCGATTCGTCACGTTTCGAAAGCTTTTTGCGATTTTCATTCACGATTAACGTTAAATGGCCAAATTGCGGCGGCTCCCAGCCGAAATAGTCATAAATCATCAATTGTTTCGGCGTGTTCGACAAATGTTCCTCGCCGCGGAACACATGGGTGATTTTCATTAAATGGTCATCAATCACGACAGCAAAATTGTATGTTGGAATGCCGTTCGCTTTCATAATGACCCAATCGCCAATATCCTTTGATTCAAACGTCACTTTTCCGCGCACGATATCTTCAAATTCATATACTTTTCCTTCCGGCACTTTTACGCGAATCGTATATGGCTTTCCTTCCGCTTCCAATTGCGCAATTTGTTCTTTTGTTAAATGGCGGCATTTCCCACTATATTGCGGTGCAGCGATGCCTGCCGCTCTTTGCGCTTCCCGCTCTTGTTCAAGCTCTTCCGGCGTGCAGAAACATTTGTACGCATATCCTTTTTCTAAAAGTTCATTGACGTATTTGCGATATATATCAAGACGCTCCGTCTGGCGATATGGACCGTATCCGCCGTCTTTATCCACCGATTCGTCATAATCGATGCCTAACCATTTTAAGTTTTCTAACTGCGATTGTTCTCCGCCCTCTACGTTTCGTTCAATATCCGTATCTTCAATGCGCACAATAAATTTTCCATTATGATGGCGAGCGAACAAATAGTTAAATAACGCCGTTCTTGCGCCGCCAATGTGTAAATGGCCTGTTGGACTCGGTGCATATCGCACTCTCACTTCTTGTGACATCGTCAATAACCCTCCAATAATCTAATCAAGCTTGTACCACTATTGTACATTTTATATGGACAAAGTTCAAAATGGATTGTTTCCGCTATGCAGTCCGTCGCAAAAGTTTACTGTTTTTGCAATAATACAACCGCTTGTGCGGCGATTCCTTCTCCCCGGCCAGTAAAGCCCAGCTTTTCCGTCGTTGTCGCTTTAATATTGACTTGCGATGATTCTCCTTCCAGCAATTTCGCAATGTTTTCTTTCATTTGCTCAATATGCGGCGCCATCTTCGGCTTTTGCGCGATCACCGTGCAATCAAGATTCACAAGTTTGTACCCTTGGCGCTTGACTAATTCCCATACTTGTTTTAATAACAGCGCAGAGTCGGCATCTTTATAGCGTTCATCTGTATCTGGAAAATGCTTTCCGATGTCACCCGCGCCAATTGCTCCTAAACAGGCATCCGCGACCGCATGCAACAACACATCAGCGTCAGAATGGCCAAGCAGCCCCTTTTCGTATGGAATGCGGACGCCTCCAATAATAAGGGGGCGGCCCTCAACAAGCTGATGAACATCAAACCCTTGACCAATGCGAAACATATCGTTCCCCCTCTCGTTTATGAACTGACCCAGTTGGATAAAATTACTTCTGCAAACAATAAATCATCCGGCGTCGTCAATTTAATATTGCGGTAATCCCCCTCGACAATTTTGACTTTTCCGCCAATCCGCTCCACTAGGCTCGCATCATCTGTGCCAATATAACCGTCTTTTTGCGCTTGCTCATGAGCCCGCAATACGAGCGAAACATGAAAAGCTTGTGGAGTTTGTACAGCCCACAAGCCAGAGCGTTCCACCGTTTCCTCGACAAACTGGTCGCAAACTTTTTTGACGGTGTCTTTAACGCGTACAGCCGGAATGGCCGCGCCGTGTTCCTTCGCTTCATTGACTAACTCATGAATCTGCTCTATCGTAACGAACGGGCGCGCGCCATCATGAATCAGCACAATATCGCTATTTTTTACCGCTCTCAATCCATTGTAGACGCTATGCTGCCGCTCTTTTCCACCGCCTACGACCGCAGTGATTTTTTTGATATGGAAACGGGAAAATAGTTGTTCAAATTGCGTTCTTTCCGCTTCATTAATAACAACGATAATGCCGCGGCACCATTCATCGTTTTCAAACACTTTTAATGTGCGCACAATCAGCGGTTCATTTCGCAGCTCAATCAATTGCTTATTCATTCCCGCCTTCATTCGCTTTCCTTGCCCTGCTGCAGGAATAACTACCTCATACATCATCGCTGTTTCCCCTGTTCGTTCATTTATAACGCTTTTTGCAATAGTTTTAGCTTCGCGAAAATCATTCTCCCTGCTGATGTTTGTAACACGCTTGTCACCAATACGTCAACCCGTTTTCCAATATACTCTTTTCCGTCTTCGACGACAATCATCGTGCCATCATCCAAATACGCGACACCTTGGTTATGCTCTTTGCCATCTTTGATCACATGAACGTTTAATTCTTCTCCTGGGAGAACAACCGGTTTGACCGCATTGGCTAAATCATTGATATTAAGGACACGTACATTTTGCAGCTCACATACTTTATTTAAATTGAAATCGTTCGTGACAACAACGCCTGACGTTAATTTTGCCAGCTTCACTAACTTGCTGTCGACCTCTTGAATATCGTCAAAATCGCCTTCATAAATTTCCACTTTGATATCCAATTCCTTTTGGATGCGGTTTAAAATGTCAAGCCCCCGCCGGCCGCGGTTTCGTTTTAACACATCGGACGAGTCGGCAATATGCTGCAGCTCTTCAAGGACAAAACGCGGAATGACAAGCGTCCCTTCTAAAAAGCCGGTTTTGCAAATATCGGCAATTCGCCCATCAATAATCACACTTGTATCTAAAATTTTTAAAGAACCGCCTTTCGGTAAATCTGTCTCTCCTTCCGTTCCTTTTTTCTTCGCCATTCGATTGGAAAGAGAAAATAAATTCATTAATTCATGCCGTTTTTTAAACCCTACTTGAAATCCTAAGTAACCAAGCAAGATCGTCAGAAAGATCGGCAACACGGTATTGACGACTTGAAACTGAAACGCCTGTAGCGGCATGACAACTAAAAACGCGACAATAAGGCCGAAAATAAGCCCTAAACTACCAAATAAAAGATCAGCAGCCGGCGCTTTGACAAGTGTTTCCTCCACCCAGCGGATCATATCGACAACGTAGTCCACTAGCCAAAAAGTCATCATAAAGAAAATAAGTGCTCCTAATATCGCCAATGTATATGAATTATTTAACAACGAAATGTCGCTTATATTCATTAGCTGCAATAAATTTGGTAAAAAAACGACACCTAACGTTCCTCCAACAACAAGAAAAAACAATTGGACGATACGTTTTACCATTCTTTATTCACCTCCCTAACTACCATTATAAACAGTTTCCAATGTTTGAAACCAATCATAGCACAGTTTTTAACGTTTTTTAAACATTTGACATGTACTCGTAACAATTTTTTACTGCAACGTATGCTCCAGCGCTTCGGTGATATGGGACACGCCGATAACGGTGATATGTTCCGGCGGGTTCCATCCGGCTAAATTGTTTTTAGGAATAATCATGCGGGAAAATCCTAACTTTACAGCTTCCTGCACCCGTTGTTCAATACGGGAAACACGGCGCACTTCTCCTGTCAAACCAACTTCGCCAATAATGACATCATGCGGATTGGTAGGCTGATCGCGAAAACTTGAGGCAATGCTCACGGCAATCGCCAAATCAATCGCCGGTTCATCTAACTTTACTCCTCCTGCCACTTTTAAATAAGCGTCCTGATTTTGCAAAAGCAGACCGGATCTTTTTTCCAATACAGCCATCAATAAAGAAACACGGTTATGATCGATTCCTGTCGCCATCCGCCGCGGATTACCGAAACTCGTTGGCGAGACTAATGCTTGAATTTCAACTAATACAGGACGGGTCCCTTCCATTGCCGCGACGACAGTTGAACCTGCTGCGCCGCGGGAACGCTCCTCTAAAAACACCTCTGATGGATTTTCGACCTCAACAAGCCCCGATTCTCTCATTTCGAAAATACCAATTTCATTGGTGGAGCCAAAACGGTTTTTCACCGCCCGCAAAATGCGGTACGTATGATGTCGTTCGCCTTCAAAATAAAGGACGGTATCCACCATATGCTCTAAAATTCTTGGTCCGGCAATCGCTCCTTCTTTCGTTACATGCCCGACAATAAAAATGGCGATTCCTTTTGTTTTGGCGATTTTCATCAGTTCCGCTGTGCATTCACGAACTTGCGAGACACTTCCGGGTGCGGAGGCAATATCCGCGCGGTAAATTGTTTGGATCGAATCGATTACGACACAAACAGGGTGAATGGTTTCTATTGCTTCTACAATATATTCCAAATCTGTCTCCGCTAATACATACAGCTGGTCAGAAGCAACATGAAGGCGGTCAGCGCGCAATTTCGTTTGTTTTACCGATTCCTCGCCGGATATATATAATACTTTATGCTGCAAAGTGGCAAGTTGCGCAGAAACTTGCAATAGAAGCGTCGATTTTCCAATCCCCGGATCACCGCCGATTAACACGAGCGAACCTTTCACAATCCCTCCGCCTAATACGCGGTTAAACTCGGAAATACCCGTTTGTATGCGCGGCTCTTGCGTTGCTGTCACTGTAGTAATCGGCACTGGTTTCGAGATGATATCGGAAGCAGAGTGGACAAACACTCCTTTTGTTGCCGGCTTTGTCCGCTCAATTTCCTCAACCATCGAATTCCATGTATTGCATCCCGGACATCTTCCAAGCCACTTCGCTGACTCGTAACCGCATTCTTGACAAACAAACTTTGTTTTCTTTTTTCCCATCGCCGAAAAATCCTTTCTCCTTCATTTATTGAAACAAGAAGGTATGGGCAAACGAGCTGCCACATACCTTCCGTCGCGAACATATCCATTACATCACAGCTTGTTTCGCTAAAACGACGAATTCCCCGTCTTTTACGTCTACGATCACTTTTTGCCCTTTGGCAATCGTTCCTTTCAACAGCTCTTCCGACAAACGATCTTCCACCTGTTTTTGCAACGCGCGGCGCAATGGGCGAGCACCATATTCCGGATCATATCCTTCCGAGACAATTTTTTCAATCGCCGCATCCGTCAGTTCTAAATCGATATCTTGTTCTTTTAAACGTTTGATCAACGTGTCTGCCATCAATTTGACAATTTGTTTTAAATGTTGTTTTTCAAGCGAATGGAAGACGATAATTTCATCAATGCGGTTTAAAAACTCTGGGCGGAATGCTCTCTTTAACTCGTCCATGACCTTTCCTTTCATATCTTTGTACTTTTGATCTTCATCTTGGACGTTAAAACCGACGTATTTGTTCCGCTTTAACGCATCTGCGCCAACGTTGGACGTCATAATGATAATCGTATTGCGGAAGTCAACCGTTCTTCCTTTCGAGTCAGTCAAACGACCGTCTTCCAACACTTGCAACAAAATGTTAAATACGTCTGGATGGGCTTTTTCCATCTCATCTAACAACACAACCGAATACGGCTTGCGGCGCACTTTTTCTGTTAGCTGGCCGCCTTCCTCGTACCCAACATATCCAGGAGGCGAACCAATCAAACGAGATGTCGAGTGCTTCTCCATATATTCAGACATATCGATGCGAATAAGTGCGTCTTCATCGCCGAACATCGCTTCGGCAAGCGCTCTTGCCAATTCGGTTTTGCCGACACCAGTTGGACCAAGGAAAATGAACGATCCAATAGGACGTTTCGGGTCTTTTAATCCAGCGCGCGCGCGACGGACCGCTTTGGCAACTGCTTTTACTGCTTCGTCTTGACCAACGACGCGGGAATGTAAAATTTCTTCTAGTTTCAATAATCGTTCTGTTTCCGTCTGCGCTAATTTCGCTACTGGAATTCCAGTCCAGCTTGAAACGACCATCGCGATGTCCTCAACCGTTACCTCTGAGTTTTCTTGGCCTTGTTTTTCTTTCCACGCGCGTTTCGTTTCTTCGAGTTCTTCGCGTAAGCGTTGCTCCATGTCGCGCAGCGAAGCAGCTTTTTCAAATTCTTGGCTTTGTACAGCGGCGTCTTTTTCCTTACGCACTTCTTCCAGTTTTTGTTCGAGCTCTTTTAATTTTGGCGGCGCCGTAAACGAACGCAGGCGAACTTTCGAGCATGCTTCATCGATTAAATCGATCGCTTTATCTGGAAGAAAACGGTCGGTAATATAACGGTCAGATAATTTTACCGCCTGAACGATCGCATCATCGGAAATAGATACGCGATGATGGGCTTCATAGCGATCACGCAATCCTTTCAAAATTTGAATCGATTCTTCTACTGTCGGCTCATCGACATAAATCGGTTGGAAACGGCGTTCAAGCGCCGCATCTTTTTCAATATATTTCCGATATTCGTCCAATGTAGTCGCACCGATGCATTGCAGTTCCCCACGCGCAAGCGCTGGCTTCAAGATGTTCGATGCATCAATCGCACCTTCCGCTCCACCTGCGCCAATAAGCGTATGGAGCTCATCAATGAAGAGAATGATGTTTCCTGCCTGGCGAATTTCATCCATCACTTTTTTCAAACGATCTTCAAATTCCCCGCGGTATTTCGTACCGGCTACAACCGTTCCCATGTCCAGCGTCATGACCCGCTTATCGCGGAGCGTTTCCGGCACTTCGTTATTGATGATTTGCTGCGCAAGCCCTTCAGCAATCGCCGTTTTCCCAACTCCAGGCTCTCCGATTAGCACCGGGTTATTTTTTGTACGGCGGCTTAATACTTCGATGACACGCTGAATTTCTTTGCTTCTACCAACAACCGGGTCCAATCTACCTTCACGGGCAATTGCCGTTAAATCACGGGCCAAGCTGTCTAATGTTGGTGTGCTTACGTGCGAAGCACCTCCTCCGGAATGACCGGAAACGGATTCATTGCTTCCAAGCAATTGCAGCACTTGTTGGCGCGCTTTATTCAGGCTCACTCCTAAATTGTTCAGTACGCGGGCCGCAACTCCTTCGCCTTCACGAATGAGGCCAAGCAAAATATGTTCCGTGCCTACATAGGAATGGCCAAGCTTTCTCGCCTCATCCATTGACAATTCAAGCACTTTTTTCGCCCGCGGCGTATAATGGATCGTATGGGAAACTTCATGGCCGCGGCCGATTAACGATTCTACCTCTTTTTGAATTTTTTCTGGCCCAAGCCCCAATGCCATTAATGCTTTCGCCGCAATTCCTTCCCCTTCACGAATAAGACCTAATAAAATGTGTTCTGTGCCAATGTTATTATGGCCAAGGCGTATTGCCTCTTCTTGAGCCAGCGCCAACACTTTTTGCGCCCGTTCCGTAAATCTTCCAAACATCATCATTCATCACCCTCCATTCATTTTTCGCTCTTCCATTTTTAAACGTTCCCGTATTAGTGCAGCCCGTCGAACATCCCGTTCTTCCGGTCTTAACACGCCGCCCGCATATTGTTGTAAAAAGCCAGGTTGAGTTAAAATCATGAGTTCATTTAAAATATTGCGCGAAATATTTTTAATATATCCTAAATCAATCCCTAAACGTACATCTGACAAGCATTGGGCCGCTTCTTTCGAATCAATAACACGGCTATTGGCCAATATCCCATAGGAACGGAAAACTCTGTCTTCTAATTGTATGTTTAAAGTTTTAACTAATGTCTCCCTTGCCATTCTTTCTTGGGTAATCAACTGCTGAACGACACTTTTCAAATCTTCGACAATATCCTCTTCTGACTTTCCTAATGTCATTTGGTTCGAAATTTGAAAAATATTCCCCAATGCTTCGCTGCCTTCTCCATATGTTCCGCGCACGACTAGCCCCAGTTGGTTAACTGCCGGAATAATGCGGTTCATCTGCTGTGTTAAAACGAGAGCCGGAAGATGCATCATTACAGAAGCGCGCATCCCTGTTCCAACATTTGTCGGACAGCTTGTCAAATATCCGAGTTTTTCATCAAATGCATAAATGACATGTTCCTCAATCCAATCATCAAGTTCATTAGCCGCTTTTAACGCTTCTGTTAATTGGAAACCAGGAAATAAGCATTGAATGCGAATGTGATCCTCTTCATTAATCATAATGCTTATTTCTTCATTTTCTGAAAGCAGGCATGCCCCAAAGGGAGAATCTTCTGCCAAATGCGGGCTAATTAAATGTTTTTCTACCAATACCCTTTTTTCAATCGGCTGAAGCTCTGACATTTTTAACAATTCAAATCGGCCGACAGAACGATAAAAACGGTGGGCAAATGTTTGTTCAAACAATGAAACAATTTGCTGCGCTTCCTCATTGCTAAATAACGTTGGAAACCGAAAATCGACAATGTTTCTAGCCAAACGGATACGGCTGCTTAACACAATGTCTGAATCAGGACCCTCTTGGCTCATCCAAGAGCTGACTGCCGTATTAAAAAATTTCTCAAACGACATATAACTACATCTCCCCCTCGCCACGTTGATGCAGCTGATATTCAAGGGAACGAATTTGATCGCGGACTTCTGCCGCCTTTTCAAATTCTTCTCTTGCCACAAATTCTTGCAATTTTTGTTTTAACATAGCAATTTGTTTGCGCAGATGGAGCGTTCCGCCTTTTCGTTTTGGTATTTTTCCGGCATGAGCTGTATTTCCGCTGTGGAGCCTTTTCAATATTGGCGGTAAATATCTAGAAAACGTGCGGTAACAGTGTGAACAACCGAAATGGCCTATTTTTGTAAACTGTTGATAAGTCATGTTACATTTTTCGCATTGCAAAATATCTGGATTATGGAAAGAACTTGTCGTCAGTTCTTTCATGGAAGACGGAAAGTTAAGCAGAGCAGATAACAAATTATTAAAGGAAAAGTCGTCATTCCCGTAAAACGTAAACATATCGCTATGCTCATGCGCGCATTGTTCGCAAAGATGAAATTCCGTTTTTTCACCGTTGATAATTTTCGTAAAATGCATCGTTGCCGGTCTCTGTTTGCATTCTTGACATATCAACTTTATCCCCTCCCCTACTTATATTTTAGCGATGTCAACATCGCCCTTAGCATGCGCGCTCTCAATTCGTCGCGTTGTGGCAAATCGATGCATAATACGGAACGATCCATTACGCTTAGCATAATTTTTGCTTCCCGTTCTGAAATTACCTTTTCTTCAACAAGACGGTGAATAATATCTTCCGCATTGGATTGGCTGACGTGATGTCCGACTAATTCCAGCAATTGATCAATCAGCTGTGCTTCGCTTTTTGTCTTGACTTTCATAATGCGGATATAGCCGCCGCCACCGCGCTTACTCTCAACAACATATCCTCTTTCCAGCGTAAATCTTGTATTAATGACATAATTGATTTGCGACGGGACACACTGAAATTTATCTGCAATTTCACTTCGTTTAATTTCCACAATATCTTTATCGCTCATGTTTAACACTTGTTTTAAATATTGCTCAATGATATCGGAAATGTTTGGCACTCTACCTCCTCCTTGTACACGACGTTGACTTTGACTATATTTGACCTTACTTCTACTATATAGTGTATTACAAAAAAATGCAAGAGTCACCTGCAAAATAATCAATCATATCATTTCCCGTTTTTCCGAAAATCAAACGTACTTTCCTTTTTCAGGATAAAAAAAGAAGCATGCCTGATCAAAGGCATGCTTCTTTTCACCCTGCCTAGCAACGACCTACTCTCGCAGGGGCGCTGGCCCCAACTACCATCGGCGCTGGAGAGCTTAACTTCCGTGTTCGGAATGGGAACGGGTGTTTCCTCTCCGCTATTGTCACTAGGCAAGTATTTCTACCACAGACAGATATTATTATATTTCAATCATATCTTTTGTCAAGAGGAATTTTTCATTCCCTCAAAACTAGATAACCGTCCGTCTGGAAGAAACCGTTTGGCCAGGCGGCATTCTCCGTTGTTCGTGGTTAAGCCCTCGATCGATTAGTATCCGTCAGCTCCACGTGTCGCCACGCTTCCACCTCGGACCTATCGACCTCGTCATCTTCGAGGGATCTTACTCGCTTGACGCGATGGGAAATCTCATCTTGAGGGGGGCTTCACGCTTAGATGCTTTCAGCGCTTATCCCTTCCGCACATAGCTACCCAGCGGTGCCCCTGGCGGGACAACTGGTACACCAGCGGTGCGTCCATCCCGGTCCTCTCGTACTAAGGACAGCTCCTCTCAAATTTCCTGCGCCCGCGACGGATAGGGACCGAACTGTCTCACGACGTTCTGAACCCAGCTCGCGTACCGCTTTAATGGGCGAACAGCCCAACCCTTGGGACCGACTACAGCCCCAGGATGCGATGAGCCGACATCGAGGTGCCAAACCTCCCCGTCGATGTGGACTCTTGGGGGAGATCAGCCTGTTATCCCCGGGGTAGCTTTTATCCGTTGAGCGATGGCCCTTCCATGCGGAACCACCGGATCACTAAGCCCGACTTTCGTCCCTGCTCGACCTGTCTGTCTCGCAGTCAAGCTCCCTTCTGCCTTTGCACTCTCCGAATGATTTCCAACCATTCTGAGGGAACCTTTGGGCGCCTCCGTTACCTTTTGGGAGGCGACCGCCCCAGTCAAACTGCCCACCTGACACTGTCTCCCACCCCGCTAAGGGGTGCGGGTTAGAATTTCAATACCGCCAGGGTGGTATCCCACCGCCGCCTCCACCGAAGCTGGCGCTCCGGCTTCCCAGGCTCCCACCTATCCTGTACAAGCGATACCAAAATTCCATATCAGGCTGCAGTAAAGCTCCACGGGGTCTTTCCGTCCTGTCGCGGGTAACCTGCATCTTCACAGGTAGTATGATTTCACCGGGTCTCTCGTTGAGACAGTGCCCAAGTCGTTACACCTTTCGTGCGGGTCGGAACTTACCCGACAAGGAATTTCG
>NZ_CP012712.1:522500-525000 GCF_001295365.1 Parageobacillus thermoglucosidasius
TCCCTCAAAACTAGATAACCGTCCGTCTGGAAGAAGCCGTTTGGCCAGGCGGCATTCTCCGTTGTTCGTGGTTAAGCCCTCGATCGATTAGTATCCGTCAGCTCCACGTGTCGCCACGCTTCCACCTCGGACCTATCGACCTCGTCATCTTCGAGGGATCTTACTCGCTTGACGCGATGGGAAATCTCATCTTGAGGGGGGCTTCACGCTTAGATGCTTTCAGCGCTTATCCCTTCCGCACATAGCTACCCAGCGGTGCCCCTGGCGGGACAACTGGTACACCAGCGGTGCGTCCATCCCGGTCCTCTCGTACTAAGGACAGCTCCTCTCAAATTTCCTGCGCCCGCGACGGATAGGGACCGAACTGTCTCACGACGTTCTGAACCCAGCTCGCGTACCGCTTTAATGGGCGAACAGCCCAACCCTTGGGACCGACTACAGCCCCAGGATGCGATGAGCCGACATCGAGGTGCCAAACCTCCCCGTCGATGTGGACTCTTGGGGGAGATCAGCCTGTTATCCCCGGGGTAGCTTTTATCCGTTGAGCGATGGCCCTTCCATGCGGAACCACCGGATCACTAAGCCCGACTTTCGTCCCTGCTCGACCTGTCTGTCTCGCAGTCAAGCTCCCTTCTGCCTTTGCACTCTCCGAATGATTTCCAACCATTCTGAGGGAACCTTTGGGCGCCTCCGTTACCTTTTGGGAGGCGACCGCCCCAGTCAAACTGCCCACCTGACACTGTCTCCCACCCCGCTAAGGGGTGCGGGTTAGAATTTCAATACCGCCAGGGTGGTATCCCACCGCCGCCTCCACCGAAGCTGGCGCTCCGGCTTCCCAGGCTCCCACCTATCCTGTACAAGCGATACCAAAATTCCATATCAGGCTGCAGTAAAGCTCCACGGGGTCTTTCCGTCCTGTCGCGGGTAACCTGCATCTTCACAGGTAGTATGATTTCACCGGGTCTCTCGTTGAGACAGTGCCCAAGTCGTTACACCTTTCGTGCGGGTCGGAACTTACCCGACAAGGAATTTCGCTACCTTAGGACCGTTATAGTTACGGCCGCCGTTTACTGGGGCTTCGGTTCGCACCTTCGCTTCCGCTAAGCGCTCCCCTTAACCTTCCAGCACCGGGCAGGTGTCAGCCCCTATACTTCGCCTTTCGGCTTCGCAGAGACCTGTGTTTTTGATAAACAGTCGCTTGGGCCTTTTCACTGCGGCTCCCTCAGGCTTTGGACCCAAGAGAGCACCCCTTCTCCCGAAGTTACGGGGTCATTTTGCCGAGTTCCTTAACGAGAGTTCTCCCGCGCACCTTAGGATTCTCTCCTCGCCTACCTGTGTCGGTTTGCGGTACGGGCACCTCTCACCTCGCTAGAGGCTTTTCTTGGCAGTGTAGGATCGGGGACTTCGGGACCAACGGTCCCTCGCCATCACGGCTCCGCCTTATTGCCAGACGGATTTGCCTATCTGGCGGCCTAACCGCTTGGACAGGCTATTCCAGCAGCCTGCTCGCCCTACCTTCCTGCGTCCCCCCATCGCTCCAACGGTGAGGAGGTGGTACAGGAATCTCTACCTGTTGCCCATCACCTACGCCTTTCGGCCTCGGCTTAGGTCCCGACTAACCCTGAGCGGACGAACCTTCCTCAGGAACCCTTAGGCTTTCGGTGCAGAGGATTCTCACCTCTGTTTTCGCTACTCACACCGGCATTCTCACTTCTAAGCGCTCCACGAGTCCTTCCGGTCTCGCTTCAGCGCACTTAGAACGCTCCCCTACCGATGACCGTTGGTCATCCCACAGCTTCGGTGGTACGTTTAGCCCCGGTACATTTTCGGCGCAGAGTCACTCGACCAGTGAGCTATTACGCACTCTTTAAATGATGGCTGCTTCTAAGCCAACATCCTGGTTGTCTGGGCAACTCCACATCCTTTTCCACTTAACGTACACTTTGGGACCTTAGCTGGTGGTCTGGGCTGTTTCCCTCTCGACTACGGATCTTATCACTCGCAGTCTGACTCCCAAGGATAAGTCATTGGCATTCGGAGTTTGACTGAGTTCGGTAACCCGATGAGGGCCCCTAGCTCAATCAGTGCTCTACCTCCAAGACTCTTCCCTTGAGGCTAGCCCTAAAGCTATTTCGGGGAGAACCAGCTATCTCCAGGTTCGATTGGCATTTCACCCCTACCCACACCTCATCCCCGCACTTTTCAACGTGCGTGGGTTCGGGCCTCCAGTAGGTGTTACCCTACCTTCACCCTGGACATGGGTAGATCACCTGGTTTCGGGTCTACGACGACGTACTGTGCGCCCTGTTCAGACTCGCTTTCGCTGCGGCTCCGTCTTTTCGACTTAACCTTGCACGTCATCGTAACTCGCCGGTTCATTCTACAAAAGGCACGCCATCACCCATCAACGGGCTCTGACTACTTGTAGGCACACGGTTTCAGGTTCTCTTTCACTCCCCTTCCGGGGTGCTTTTCACCTTTCCCTCACGGTACTGGTTCA
>NZ_CP012712.1:902500-937500 GCF_001295365.1 Parageobacillus thermoglucosidasius
GTAGGGTAACACCTACTGGAGGCCCGAACCCACGCACGTTGAAAAGTGCGGGGATGAGGTGTGGGTAGGGGTGAAATGCCAATCGAACCTGGAGATAGCTGGTTCTCCCCGAAATAGCTTTAGGGCTAGCCTCAAGGGAAGAGTCTTGGAGGTAGAGCACTGATTGAGCTAGGGGCCCTCATCGGGTTACCGAACTCAGTCAAACTCCGAATGCCAATGACTTATCCTTGGGAGTCAGACTGCGAGTGATAAGATCCGTAGTCGAGAGGGAAACAGCCCAGACCACCAGCTAAGGTCCCAAAGTGTACGTTAAGTGGAAAAGGATGTGGAGTTGCCCAGACAACCAGGATGTTGGCTTAGAAGCAGCCATCATTTAAAGAGTGCGTAATAGCTCACTGGTCGAGTGACTCTGCGCCGAAAATGTACCGGGGCTAAACGTACCACCGAAGCTGTGGGATGACCAACGGTCATCGGTAGGGGAGCGTTCTAAGTGCGCCGAAGCGAGACCGGAAGGACTCGTGGAGCGCTTAGAAGTGAGAATGCCGGTGTGAGTAGCGAAAACAGAGGTGAGAATCCTCTGCACCGAAAGCCTAAGGGTTCCTGAGGAAGGTTCGTCCGCTCAGGGTTAGTCGGGACCTAAGCCGAGGCCGAAAGGCGTAGGTGATGGGCAACAGGTAGAGATTCCTGTACCACCTCCTCACCGTTTGAGCAATGGGGGGACGCAGGAAGGTAGGGCGAGCAGGCTGCTGGAATAGCCTGTCCAAGCGGTTAGGCCGCCAGATAGGCAAATCCGTCTGGCAATAAGGCGGAGCCGTGATGGCGAGGGACCGTTGGTCCCGAAGTCCCCGATCCTACACTGCCAAGAAAAGCCTCTAGCGAGGTGAGAGGTGCCCGTACCGCAAACCGACACAGGTAGGCGAGGAGAGAATCCTAAGGTGCGCGGGAGAACTCTCGTTAAGGAACTCGGCAAAATGACCCCGTAACTTCGGGAGAAGGGGTGCTCTCTTGGGTCACAAGCCTGAGGGAGCCGCAGTGAAAAGGCCCAAGCGACTGTTTATCAAAAACACAGGTCTCTGCGAAGCCGAAAGGCGAAGTATAGGGGCTGACACCTGCCCGGTGCTGGAAGGTTAAGGGGAGCGCTTAGCGGAAGCGAAGGTGCGAACCGAAGCCCCAGTAAACGGCGGCCGTAACTATAACGGTCCTAAGGTAGCGAAATTCCTTGTCGGGTAAGTTCCGACCCGCACGAAAGGTGTAACGACTTGGGCACTGTCTCAACGAGAGACCCGGTGAAATCATACTACCTGTGAAGATGCAGGTTACCCGCGACAGGACGGAAAGACCCCGTGGAGCTTTACTGCAGCCTGATATGGAATTTTGGTATCGCTTGTACAGGATAGGTGGGAGCCTGGGAAGCCGGAGCGCCAGCTTCGGTGGAGGCGGCGGTGGGATACCACCCTGGCGGTATTGAAATTCTAACCCGCACCCCTTAGCGGGGTGGGAGACAGTGTCAGGTGGGCAGTTTGACTGGGGCGGTCGCCTCCCAAAAGGTAACGGAGGCGCCCAAAGGTTCCCTCAGAATGGTTGGAAATCATTCGGAGAGTGCAAAGGCAGAAGGGAGCTTGACTGCGAGACAGACAGGTCGAGCAGGGACGAAAGTCGGGCTTAGTGATCCGGTGGTTCCGCATGGAAGGGCCATCGCTCAACGGATAAAAGCTACCCCGGGGATAACAGGCTGATCTCCCCCAAGAGTCCACATCGACGGGGAGGTTTGGCACCTCGATGTCGGCTCATCGCATCCTGGGGCTGTAGTCGGTCCCAAGGGTTGGGCTGTTCGCCCATTAAAGCGGTACGCGAGCTGGGTTCAGAACGTCGTGAGACAGTTCGGTCCCTATCCGTCGCGGGCGCAGGAAATTTGAGAGGAGCTGTCCTTAGTACGAGAGGACCGGGATGGACGCACCGCTGGTGTACCAGTTGTCCCGCCAGGGGCACCGCTGGGTAGCTATGTGCGGAAGGGATAAGCGCTGAAAGCATCTAAGCGTGAAGCCCCCCTCAAGATGAGATTTCCCATCGCGTCAAGCGAGTAAGATCCCTCGAAGATGACGAGGTCGATAGGTCCGAGGTGGAAGCGTGGCGACACGTGGAGCTGACGGATACTAATCGATCGAGGGCTTAACCACGAACAACGGAGAATGCCGCCTGGCCAAACGGCTTCTTCCAGACGGACGGTTATCTAGTTTTGAGGGAATGAAAATTCCCCTTGACAAACATCATTATTGGAGTATAATAAAACATGTCCAATGGATAAATGCTTGCCTAGTGACAATAGCGGAGAGGAAACACCCGTTCCCATTCCGAACACGGAAGTTAAGCTCTCCAGCGCCGATGGTAGTTGGGGCCAGCGCCCCTGCGAGAGTAGGTCGTCGCTAGGCTATTATTATGATTATTTATCGTCGCGGGGTGGAGCAGTCCGGTAGCTCGTCGGGCTCATAACCCGAAGGTCGCAGGTTCAAATCCTGCCCCCGCAACCAATAATTGGTTCCGTGGTGTAGTGGTTAACATGCCTGCCTGTCACGCAGGAGATCGCGGGTTCGAGTCCCGTCGGGACCGCTTAAAAGTGGATAAGCTTTTATGTTGAAAACGAAACAGCAAATGTTTCGTTTTTTATTTTTTATCTTTATCCTTAGGAAATGGCTTCCTAAGGTTTTTTTATTTTTTGGCTGAAACGGGTAATTCATTTTCTTGTTTTGTGTATCTCTATTGCCATTCATCGATGCCTGTAGTACCTCATCCCAACGTTGATTAGCACAAATTTTTCTTCTTGGAAAATGGCGTGGTTGTTTCTTTATTAAATGAGAAAGTGGTAACGGACAACAATAATATGATAAAATTTCAGAAGCGAAGGTTATCATTATCAAAACGCAAAGGTGAAACGTGATGGAACGTTATGAACTGATTATGCGCTCTCCTAAGGAAACGATGCATCTTGCTGCAAAATTTGGGGAAAAGCTGGCAGAAAAAGATGTCATTACGTTAGAAGGAGATTTAGGCGCGGGAAAGACGACATTTACAAAAGGACTGGCTAAGGGACTTGGAGTAAGAAAAACAGTCAGCAGCCCTACTTTTACGATCGTCAAGGAATATAAAGGACGCCTCCCTCTTTATCATATGGATGTGTATCGTTTGGAAGATACAATGGAAGATCTCGGTTTTGACGAATATTTTGACGGGGACGGCGTAACTGTCGTCGAATGGGCGCATCTCATCGAACCGCAACTGCCGCCAGAACGATTAAACATTTATTTGTTTCATCATGGCAATGATGAGCGAAAATTAGTCATTGAACCAATCGGAAAACGATATGAACAATTATGTAAGGAGATTTTCGGGTCATGAAAATATTAGCGATCGATACATCCAATATGGCAATGGGTGTTGCGTTAGTGGAAGAAGATATCGTAAAAGGAGAAATAGTGACAAATATAAAAAAAGACCATTCTGCGCGGTTAATGCCGGCGATTCAGTCTTTATTAAAAGATTGCGGTGTGTCTCCCCATGAACTAGGATTAATTGTCGTCGCGAGAGGGCCGGGATCTTACACGGGGGTGCGTATCGGGACGACGATCGCTAAAACATTGGCGTGGGCATTAAAAATCCCGATTGCGGGAGTGTCCAGCCTTGAAGTGCTGGCGGCAAACGGAAGGTATTTTTCCGGTGTCATTTCTCCGTTTTTTGATGCGAGAAGAGGGCAAATTTATACGGGATTATATCGTTTTAATGGCGGACAGCTGGAATGCATAGAGAATGATCAGATCGTTTTGGCTGATGAATGGGCGCGCAAACTGCAGGAAAGACAGGAGAAAGTGTTATTTATCGGATCCGATATTGCGTTATATAAGGAAACATTTCAGCAACAACTTGGCGATTTTGCGCAATTTGCGCCACCATCGTTACTGCTGCCTCGTCCAGGTGAGTTGGCGTTGATTGGAAAAAATAAAGAAAAAGAGGACGTTCATACTTTTGTGCCTAATTACGTTCGCCTTGCCGAGGCAGAAGCAAAATGGCTTGCCAAGCAAAAAGGGGAAAACAAATATGGGGATGGAAATTCGATTTCGCTCAATGACCTTAAGTGATATTGATGCAGTGTTGCAGGTGGAACATGCCTCTTTTACGGTTCCTTGGAGCAGAGAATCGTTTTATAATGAACTTGTTTATAATCGTTATGCGAAATACATCGTCATGGAACATAACAACCGCATCATCGGTTATGCGGGAATGTGGGTCGTGATTGATGAAGCGCATATTACAAATGTAGCTGTATTGCCTGAATATCGCGGTAAAAAATTAGGCGAAGCGCTAATGCGTAAATTGATGGAAACGGCGAAACAGCTCGGTGCCGTCACGATGACGTTGGAAGTTCGCGTTTCTAACCATGTAGCCCAATCTTTATATCGGAAATTAGGGTTTCTTAATGGCGGAATCCGCAGACAATATTATCCAGACAATTTAGAAGATGCTCTTGTAATGTGGGTGAATTTATCATGAGTCATGACATATATGTACTTGGAATTGAAACGAGCTGTGACGAAACCGCAGCGGCAGTGGTGAAAAACGGGACAGAAATTTTGTCCAACATCGTCGCTTCACAAATGGAAAGCCATAAGCGCTTTGGTGGCGTTGTTCCAGAAATTGCCTCGCGCCATCATGTGGAGCAGATTACGCTCGTTATTGAAGAAGCGATGAATAAGGCTGGCGTTTCATTCCAGCAGTTGAACGCTATTGCGGTCACGCAAGGCCCGGGATTAGTCGGTGCGCTTTTAATTGGTGTGAACGCGGCAAAAGCGTTAGCATTTGCCTATGGTCTTCCTCTTGTAGGCGTACACCATATCGCTGGGCATATTTACGCGAATCGGCTTGTTGCGGACATGAAGTTTCCGTTATTGTCGCTCGTTGTTTCTGGCGGGCATACGGAGCTTGTGTACATGGAGGAGCATGGCAAGTTCCAGGTCATCGGTGAAACTCGTGATGATGCAGCAGGAGAAGCGTATGACAAAGTGGCGAGGGCGTTAAACCTTCCTTACCCAGGCGGCCCGCATATTGACCGTCTGGCACATGAAGGAAGGGTGACGATTGATTTGCCACGGGCATGGCTGGAGGAAGGGTCGTATGACTTTAGCTTCAGCGGCTTGAAATCGGCCGTATTAAACACGCTTCATAACGCGAAGCAACGCGGGGAACATATCGATCCGAAAAATATGGCGGCCAGCTTCCAAGCGAGCGTCATTGACGTGCTTGTGACCAAAACGGTCAACGCGGCAAAAGAATACAACGTACGTCAAGTGCTGCTTGCGGGTGGAGTTGCGGCAAATAGAGGCTTGCGAGCAGAGTTGGAGCGAAAAATGGCCGAATTGGACGATATCGAGTTAGTCATTCCGCCATTATCGCTCTGCACCGACAATGCAGCGATGATTGCAGCGGCAGGAACCGTTTTGTTTGAACAAGGAAAACGCGCCGATATGACATTAAACGCCGATCCAAGTTTAGAATTAGCGTAAGTAAATGTTGGCAAAAGGACTTCTTTCAAGGGGATTCTTGGGGGAAGTTCTTTTTTATAGAAAGATTATTTGGAATATTTTTATAATAGAAATAAAGATATTTTTTATTAAAAAAATAATCGCTGTGAATATATTTATCCACAGATTGTTGATATTGTGGAAAAACAGAAATAATCTTGGTTTATAAAGGAGGAAATAACCACAAATTTTCCCCAATAAAAGTGAATTTTTTTGTGGATAATGTGGAAAAGTCGGTGAATAACTTGGATTACGGGAAGAAAGTTGGGGATAACTTTGTGAGTATGTGACTAATTAAAAAACATCCACGGGGGCGTACCACCGTGGATGTTTTTTTGCAATTATTATTGTAATGTATGAAGTGTTTCCCATTCTTCCAGTAGCTTTTCTAATTTTTCCTTTCTTTCTTCATTCTCTTTTGTTAATTGTTGTACTTTTTCATGATCTTGATAAATTTCCGGATTGCATAATTGCTCGTCGATCTGCGCAATTTGCCGTTCCAATTCGCTAATTTCTGTTTCAATTTCTTCAATGCGCCGTTTGCGCTGCCGTTCTTGCTTTTTCGCCTCTTTTTCCTGTTCATAGCTAAGTTTCGATGATGATTCTTCATAAGCACGGTCTGCTCGTTTCTCGGACGCGAGGCGCTGCAGCTCAAGCATTTCCGCTTTTTTGGCGATGTAGTAATCATAGTCCCCTAAATACTCGGTAATTCCGGCGCTAGAAAGTTCATATATTTTCGTGGCGATTCGGTTAATAAAATAGCGGTCGTGTGAAACGAATAAAATGGTTCCCGGATATTCGATTAAGGCGTTTTCGAGCACTTCTTTGCTATCTAAATCAAGATGGTTTGTCGGTTCGTCAAGAATCAGGAAATTTGCTTTTTGCATCATTAATTTGGCAAGCGCCAATCTTGCTTTTTCGCCGCCGCTTAGCGCCGATACAGGTTTCAGCACATCGTCTCCGGAAAATAAAAAATTACCAAGTACTGTCCGGATTTCTTTTTCCGTTTTGTCAGGATATGCATCCCAAAGTTCGTCTAAAACGCGCTTATTAGACGACAATTCTGCTTGATTTTGATCGTAATAGCCGATTTGCACGTTCGAACCATAGCGGAAATGCCCTGATTGTAGCGGCAGTTTATTTACGATCGCTTTTAACAATGTTGACTTTCCGATTCCGTTTGGCCCGACAAGTGCAATGCTTTCGCCGCGGGTGATGCGGAAACGAATGTTGCGAATAAGCGGTTTGCCCATATCATACCCGACTGCGACGTCTTCGGCGATCAGCACATCATTTCCGCTTTGCCGTTCAATATCGAAAGAAAAAGAAGCAGATTTTTCATCACCTATCGGCTTTTCGATGACCTTCATTTTTTCCAGCTGTTTCCGCCGGCTTTGGGCGCGCCGCGTTGTTGAAGCGCGGGCGATATTCCGTTGAATAAAGTCTTGGAGTTTGGCGATTTCTTCTTGCTGTTTTTCGTACAATTTCCGTTCCCGTTCGTATTCCGTCGCTTTTTGTTCTAAATAATGGCTATAATTTCCCACGTATCGTCTTAACGTTGTACGCGATAGCTCATATACTTGGGTGGCGATTTTATCGAGAAAGTAACGGTCGTGGGATACGACGAGAATAGCGCCGGGATATGTTTGCAAATATTGTTCAAGCCATGTTAATGTCTCCAGATCTAAATGGTTTGTCGGTTCGTCCAAAATAAGCAAATCCGGCTTCATTAAAAGCAGTTTCCCAAGCGCCAGGCGAGTCCGTTGCCCGCCGCTTAATGACTGAACGGGAGTTGTCATATAGTCATATTGCGAAAATTGCAAACCGTGCAAAACCGAGCGGATATCGGCTTCGTATTGATAACCGCCTTGTTCTTTATAGCGCTCTTGTAATGTATCGTAATCTTTTAACAGCTTTTTGTAGCGGGAAGAATCGGCAAGCAAGTCGGGATCGCCCATTTGCAGTTCCATCTCGCGCAATTGCGTTTCCATTTCTTTCAGCGGGGCGAATACCGTCATCATTTCTTCCCAAATCGATAAAGAGGAATGCAGCCCGCTATCTTGCGCGAGATATCCGATCGATACTTCCTTTGGTTTGATGATTTCCCCGCTGTCATACGACATTTCGCCGGCGATGATTTTTAATAATGTCGATTTTCCCGCCCCGTTTCTTCCGACGAGGGCAATTCGGTCTTTTGATTGTATTTCTAATTTTATATTCGATAAAATAAGGTCAGCACCGAAATATTTCGTTAATTGATTGACTTGTAAAATAATCATTGTCGTTCACCTCTCATTTAACAATAATAGTGTAGCGTAACTTGTTTTCTTATCGCAATAAAACGATAAAAGACAGATGACGAAAAATAGTGTATAGTTTATAAGTGGAGGAGATTACATTGACATCATTTACGCATTTTAATGAACAAGGCCGCGCCAAAATGGTCGATATTACAGAAAAAGAAGACACGGTTCGAGTAGCGGTTGCGCGGACGAGCGTGACCGTCAATAAAGAAATTTACGAAAAAATGACGAATCATGCGATTGAAAAAGGGGACGTGCTTGCTGTGGCGCAAATAGCTGGCGTTATGGCGGCCAAAAAGACGCCGGATTTAATTCCGATGTGCCATCCCCTTATGTTGAAAGGAGTCGACATCCAGTTTGCTTGGCATGTCGAGGAAGAAAAAGCATTATATAAGCTGTTGATTACCGCAACAGTAAAAACGAAGGGAAGTACAGGAGTGGAGATGGAAGCGCTAACGGCTGCTTCTGTTTGTGCGCTGACAGTGTATGATATGTGTAAAGCGCTGGATAAAGGAATGGTTATTGGTCCAACCTATTTGGTGGAAAAAAAGGGTGGCAAATCAGGCCATTATCAACGAGAAAAAAGTTGTGCTGGGGGATTTGTGAATGAACAATGAGCAACCAAAAATTCCACAAGCAACCGCAAAACGTTTGCCGTTGTATTACCGTTTTTTAAAAAATTTACATGCTTCAGGAAAACAACGGGTTTCTTCCGCGGAGTTGAGTGAGGCAGTGAAAGTCGACTCTGCGACAATTCGCCGTGATTTTTCTTATTTCGGTGCGCTTGGCAAAAAAGGATACGGATATAATGTCAACTATTTATTGTCTTTTTTTCGCAAGACGCTTGATCAAGATGAGATTACCGAGGTGGCGCTATTTGGCGTCGGAAACTTGGGGACGGCATTTTTAAATTATAATTTTTCGAAAAACAACAATACAAAAATTGTGATCGCATTTGATGTGGATGAAGAGAAGATAGGAAAAGAAGTTGGCGGTGTGCCTGTTTACCATTTGGATGAGATGGAAACCCGCCTTCACGAGGGCATTCCTGTCGCGATTTTGACCGTTCCGGCTCATGTAGCGCAATGGATTACCGATCGTCTCGTTCAAAAGGGAATTAAAGGAATTTTAAACTTTACGCCAGCCCGTTTAAATGTGCCGAAACATATTCGCGTCCACCATATTGATTTGGCGGTCGAGTTGCAATCGCTAGTCTATTTCTTGAAAAATTATCCAGCCGAATAAAGGAGAGAACCAAAAGTGAAATATTTGCTAATTGTGCTTGTTATTCTATTATTGTTTGGAACGAAAAAACTCCCGGAGTTGGGCAAATCGCTCGGCCAATCGCTGCGCGAGTTTAAAGATGCGACAAAAGGGCTGGCGGATGAGGATGAAAAAAAACAAGACCAATCATGAGTTGTTAGGATGATCAAAGTATGGACGATAAAGAAATGTCGGTGTATGAACACCTGGGAGAATTGCGAAAGCGGCTGATTATCGTTGTTGTGTTTTTTGTTATCGCAGTTGTTGCCAGCTTCTTTTTCGTGGAGCCCGTCATTTTATATTTGCAGCAGACGGATGAAGCGAAAGAATTGACGATGAATGCTTTTCGCCTGACAGACCCGGTAAAAATTTATTTTCAATTTGCGTTTGTCATTGCGTTTATTCTGACTTCTCCGGTTCTTCTTTATCAAATTTGGGCATTTGTCAGCCCGGGGCTGTATGAAAAAGAACGAAGAATCACATTAAGCTACATTCCAATCTCCATTTTTCTCTTTTTAGCCGGCGTCGGTTTTGCATACTTCGTCCTCTTTCCTTTCGTTGTTCGCTTTATGCAAAATTTAGCAGAACGCCTTGGCATTCATCAAGTTATCGGCATTAATGAATATTTTCAGTTTTTACTTCAGCTTGTTTTGCCGTTTGGGATCGTATTTCAGCTGCCGGTTGTTGTGATGTTTTTAACAAGGCTCGGCTTGATTACACCGATGTTGTTAGTGAAAGTGCGCAAATATGCATATTTAGTTTTATTGATTTTGGCGGCAATCATTACTCCGCCGGATGTGCTGTCACAAATCATTGTCATGATTCCGCTTTCGGTTTTATACGAAATTAGCATTTGGATTTCGAAAATGGCTTATCGAAAAGTGTTATTGGCGCGGAAGGAACAAGAAAACCTCCCGTGATGGGAAGTCACTGTCAAGTAAACAGGAGGAAAAAAGCACATTTAAGCAGCCTGAGTCCTATATTCATAAGGGCTCAGGCTATTTCATTTCTTTTAAAAACGTTAATGGTTATAAAAATGAATATATTTTGACATATTGTATACAAATGTATACAATATTAACTGTATACATTTGTATACAAAAAGGAGGGCGCTAATGAGAGACAAATTCGGCAAAGGATTCAGTCTGGGCGATCAATTTTTTCACGATGAACATTTCGAAGGGCATCACCATCTGAAAGAGGGGGGATACCGCAGAAAAAAGCATCATCACGGCGCAAAAACATTCCGCCGTGGGAGAGCGATTGAGTTTTTAAACAGGCTGCATGTTAAACGTGCGACATTAAAACAGCAGCTGGCTGCACCGGAACTGCAATCGATTAACCATGTTTTAGTTGGAGAGCTGAAAGCCATTGAAATGGTGATCAATGAATTCACCCAACTGTTTGACATTCACGAAGAAGAAATTGAGCAATACGACAGCCTCACAGATGGGAAGGACAAATCCGGAGAAGAGTCAGCGACTGAAGATGAAGAAACGCAGTCCGATCAATAACAAGGATGGGAGAGAAAAATATGTTTGTACAATTAAGAAAAATTACGGTGACAGAAGGAAACGCAGAGAAAGTGGTTGAACAATTCGGCAAACCGGGAATCATTGAACAGCAGGAAGGGTTTGTTGACATTAAAATTATGGTGAAAAAACAAAGGGGCGGGAAAGAAGAAGTCATTGTCTTGGTCACTTGGGAATCAGAAGAACATTGGAAGCGATGGGAAAAAAGCGATGCGCATATTGCCGCCCACAGAGCAAAGCGCAACCAGCCGAAACCAGAATACATGCTTAATGTTGAAGTAGGCATGTACGAAGTAAAAGCAGTAAAGAAAGCAACGGGAAACAAGCAGAATGAATCATCTGTGTGAAGCGCCGCCCAATTAAAAGAAAAGGGCGAGCATACGGGGATAGGAAGAAGCAGCGCCTTTGGGAAAGCTAAATTATGTAAAAAAGCGGAAGGTTGTCCTTAAAAGGCCGTTTTACGAACCTTGAAATTTTCAAAGGCCATAATATCCTCAACAACCACGGCGGTTTCATCTTCCGAATTGCCGGAGATCACGGCGGACACCAGGGTTGAGCCCAAGCCTGCCGCCTCCTTGGCCACCCCTTTTCCCGGGGAGACGAGAATGATGCTGAGCATAGTTAAAAAGGAGCACAGCTTATGGAAAGGATGCTTTTATAGGCGATTTTAAAGCTTGGCAAATCTTCAAGGAATGACCGCCTCCTTCTTCCTTTACCAAGCGGCTGTCCCGGGTATGGAAAATCCGTCCGGTCTCGCCGGCGATGTTCCAATCTTGGTTATGAGAGCGATGGCATGGCCTTCCCGGTTCAATTGTTTTAATATTCCGGTCTTCGCATCCAATGACCGGGCCGGTTCGTCGGCAAGCAGGAGAGGCAGGTTGCTTTCTGCTGCGGGATCGTCAAAAAGCAGGATAAACCCGCAATAAACGGGAATTATCCTGCTTTCCCTTCCGTATCCGATTCCTGCCAATCTTTGCATACGTCGATCCAATCCTTAGCCCCGGAATATTCCCACAATTCTTCCGGACTCACTTCAATGGCGGAGTTGATGCTTCCGCATGCGGGGAAAACGGTTTTGAACCGCTTTAAGGACAGGTCTAAAAAGACGTCCAAATCATTGGCCAATCCGAAAGGGCAAACCCCTCCGACCACGTGGCCTGTTTGTTCGAGCACTTCCTCGGCGCTTAACATCCGCGCTTTAAAACCGAAAGTATGACGGAATTTTTTGTTGTCGATTTTGGCGTCGCCGGCAGTCACGACCAACAGCGCCCTGTCTCCTTTGTCCCGGAAGCATAAGGTTTTGGCGATGCGGGCCGGTTCGACGCCGATGGTCTGGGCGGCCTGTTCTACCGTGGCGCTCGGGGTATCGAAGACCATAATATCCTGGTCCCGGTTCCATTTTTTTAGATGGGCTCTGACACTTTCCAGGGACATCCGTCTTTCCTCCTTCATGGGTTCTATAATGATTATAATTTCTATCTTATCATAATAATGCAAATTTTATGAGACTTGAGGTTTTTCAGGGCGTGATTTTACGGAGGGGATGCAAAAAGGGATCCTTGCATGCAGCTGCCGCAGATCGGATGCGATCTTATGGAAGGGTATAGATAAAGCCGGAGCGGTGGCAATGTCCGTGGTATCCCTTCGCGGATTTTCTTTACGAAGGGATGCCTCAAACGGAGAACGGGCGGGGGAGGCTGCCCCGTCTGTTTTTTATTTTCCAGCGAATACCTTTCGCATTTTCCACCAAAAAAATCCCCTCCACGTAGACAGATTAATTGTTTTTTCTGTCTACTATAAGGGGATCATAGCAATGCGCGGGAGGTTTATTTTTTAAAGTGGAGTATTAACAGGCGAATTGCGGTGCCAAAATCGAGCGTAGCCAGTATCGCAAGAACGATCGTGAAAAAATTCCAAATGGTTTCATCCGCGCTTTGAATCGACAAGTAAGTAAATAGTATGCCCATCAGGAAATAGAAAAGCGCGAATTGCAATGGTGACCCTTTCATCATACTACAAGCCTCCAATGATGAATTGTATATGTTCTGTCTGCCGCATCATTTTTTCAATATCGTCGGCAAATAGCGTCTGTACGAGTACGACGAACGTATTCATCGTGACATGGGCAAAAATCGGAACGAAAATGCGTTTTGTTTTCGCATAAAGAAACGCAAAGGTAAATCCCATTGTTGCATACAATAGCAAGTGTTCAAGTTCCATATGGACGACGGCAAATAAAAGTGAACTCACTAGCGCGGAAATGAAAAAGTTATATTTTTGATATAGCGTTCCGAAAATAATTTTGCGGAAAATAATTTCTTCTAAAATTGGTCCGATGATGGAAGTGACAACCATCAATAATGGTGTGACCTGAATGATATCGACAATTCGTTTTGTATTTTCTGAACCAGGCTCGATGCCGAGCAAGCGCCATTCAATATTGGCGGCAACACTTTGAGCGAACAATGACAAAAAGAAGCCGCCGACAGCCCACATCCATGCTGTTGATAACGGAACGCCATAGCGGGTGTGCCGCTGTTTGATATCCTCGCGCAAGAAAAAGAGGATGAGGAGAAGGGCAACGGAAAAGCTGATCACCGCCCAATAGCCAGAGGCGATCGCCGCCGCGACAAAGTCATTTTTTGCATGTTTTCCGACACCGAGAAAACGCAGCAACGGGACTCCTATGAGACCTGACAGCTGCATGATGACGTACGTAATAATGACATACCAATAGCGCCGTTTCAACGGAACTTACCCCTTTACCGATAAAATAATGATACTTTCCGTATTGTAGCACATCTTTTATAAAAAATGATAAAAAAGAAGCAATTGTTGTTGTTTAGATTTTGTGGAAGTATGAAATAATTTAAGGGGGAGGCACGAGAAAAAACATGTTATTTTTTTGGATTTTCCACTTGCAAAAAAAAGAGAAGTTCATTAATATTATAAGTGTGTTAGCACTCAACGCCGACGAGTGCTAATAAGAACGGCGAAAATTATGTTAAGGAGGTTGTTTTCCGTGATAAAGCCATTAGGTGATCGCGTTGTCATTGAAATCGTTGAAACGGAAGAAAAAACTGCAAGCGGTATCGTATTGCCAGATACTGCAAAAGAAAAACCGCAAGAAGGCAAAGTTGTTGCCGTTGGAAAAGGACGCGTACTTGACAACGGTCAACGCGTAGCTCCAGAAGTGGAAGTTGGCGATCGCATTATCTTCTCGAAATATGCGGGTACAGAAGTGAAATATGACGGCAAAGAATACTTAATTTTGCGTGAAAGCGATATTTTGGCTGTGATTGGTTAATATATAGCGTTGATAACATAGATGTGCAAAAAAATACTTAACGATTTCATTTTACAAGGAGGTAACGGGGTATGGCAAAAGAAATTAAATTCAGCGAAGAAGCTCGTCGTGCGATGCTGCGCGGTGTTGACAAACTAGCTGATGCAGTAAAAGTAACGTTAGGTCCAAAAGGCCGTAACGTTGTATTAGAGAAAAAATTCGGTTCTCCATTAATTACAAACGACGGTGTTACGATCGCGAAAGAAATCGAATTAGAAGACCCATTTGAAAACATGGGTGCGAAGCTTGTTGCTGAAGTTGCAAGCAAAACAAACGATGTTGCTGGGGACGGTACAACAACAGCGACAGTTTTAGCTCAAGCGATGATCCGTGAAGGCTTAAAGAACGTAACAGCTGGCGCAAACCCAATGGGAATCCGCAAAGGTATTGAAAAAGCGGTTGCTGTAGCGGTAGAAGAATTAAAAGCAATCTCCAAACCAATCCAAGGAAAAGAATCGATCGCGCAAGTTGCGGCTATTTCTGCGGCTGACGAAGAAGTTGGCCAATTAATTGCAGAAGCAATGGAACGCGTCGGCAACGACGGTGTTATCACATTAGAAGAATCAAAAGGTTTCACAACAGAATTAGATGTTGTGGAAGGTATGCAATTTGACCGCGGTTATGCGTCTCCATACATGATCACAGATACAGAAAAAATGGAAGCAGTGCTTGAAAATCCATATATCTTAATCACTGACAAAAAAATCTCGAACATTCAAGACATCTTGCCTATCTTAGAACAAGTTGTTCAACAAGGCAAACCATTGTTAATCATCGCGGAAGACGTCGAAGGCGAAGCGCTTGCAACATTAGTTGTTAACAAACTTCGCGGCACGTTCACTGCGGTAGCGGTTAAAGCGCCTGGCTTCGGTGATCGCCGTAAAGCAATGTTGGAAGACATCGCAATCTTAACTGGCGGTGAAGTCATCTCCGAAGAATTAGGACGCGAATTAAAATCAACAACAATTGCATCACTTGGCCGCGCTTCGAAAGTTGTTGTAACGAAAGAAAATACAACAATCGTTGAAGGCGCTGGCGATTCTGAACGCATTAAAGCTCGCATCAACCAAATCCGCGCTCAATTAGAAGAAACTACTTCTGAATTCGACCGCGAAAAATTACAAGAACGTTTGGCAAAACTTGCTGGCGGCGTAGCGGTCATCAAAGTTGGTGCAGCGACAGAAACAGAATTGAAAGAACGCAAATTGCGCATTGAAGACGCGCTCAACTCTACTCGTGCGGCTGTCGAAGAAGGTATCGTAGCCGGCGGTGGTACGGCATTAATGAACGTATATAACAAAGTTGCTGCGATCGAAGCAGAAGGCGACGAAGCAACTGGTGTGAAAATCGTTCTTCGCGCAATCGAAGAGCCAGTTCGCCAAATCGCGCAAAACGCTGGTTTGGAAGGCTCTGTCATTGTTGAACGCTTAAAATCCGAAAAACCTGGCATCGGCTTCAACGCTGCTACTGGCGAATGGGTAAACATGATCGAAGCTGGTATTGTTGACCCAACGAAAGTAACTCGCTCCGCTCTGCAAAACGCAGCTTCTGTTGCCGCTATGTTCTTAACAACAGAAGCAGTTGTCGCTGACAAACCAGAAGAAAACAAAGGCGGCAATAGCGGAATGCCTGACATGGGCGGAATGATGTAAGGCTTTTGAGCCTTTCATTGAGGATGTCCCAAAAGTGTTCGCATAGCGTTCGCTTTTGGGGCACTTTTTTGGGCAAAAAAAGAAGAAAACCGTTCCTTTTTTGGTATAATAGAGTCACCACAACCCTACCAAGAAAGGACGGTTTTCTTATGTACATTTATTATAACCGAGATCAACTCATTTTGCCAATGGATCTTGAAATTCTCATTCCCAAACATCATCTTTGCCGGATCGTGGATCTAGCCGTGGAAAAAATGGATCCAGCTCTGCTCGTTTCCCTCTATCCCGGCGGAGGCCGCCCAGCCTATCATCCGAAAATGATGTTGAAAGTCATCCTGTATGCCTACGCCAATCGGATCTATTCCTCTCGCCAAATCGCCAAGCAATTGAAAGAAAACATTTATTTTATGTGGCTATCCGGCCATCAAACACCGGATTTCCGCACCATCAACCGATTTCGGTCGGAACGGATGAAGGACATCATTTACGAAACGTTTTTCTCCATTGTCGATCTTCTGCGTCAAGAAGGGTTGGTCAAACTAGAGGATTACTTTCTGGATGGAACGAAAATCGAGGCCAGCGCCAACAAGTACACGTTCGTTTGGCGCAAATCAACGGAAAAGTACGATCAGAAGTTGGAGGAGAAATTCCGGAAAATCGTAGCCTCGATCGAACAGGTGGTAAAAGAGGATGAAGAGTCGGAACAAGAAGGAGATTTTCAAGAAAAGCTGGAAGCTTCACCGATCACGTCTGAAAAGATCGAAGCCGTGATCGAACAAGTGGAAGAACATCTAAAGAAAGAGCCGAAGAATCGCACGTTAAAGAAAGCAAAACAGCAATTGGAACAAGACATTCTCCCCCGTAAGAAAAAATATGAAGAATACAAAAAAGTGTTAGGCGAACGAAACAGTTTTTCGAAAACGGACCCCGATGCGACGTTTATGCGGATGAAAGACGACCATATGAAAAACGGCCAGCTCAAACCGGGATATAATGTGCAGATAGGGACAGAGAACCAATTCATCACTGGATTTAGCGTGCATCAACGGGCGGGGGATGCCGGATGCTTCATTTCACATTTGGAGCAATTGGCCGCCTATGGGCGTCCCATGCCTAAACGAGCGATTGCGGATTCCGCCTATGGGAGTGAGGAGAACTACACGTACTGCGAGAAAAAGCAGATCGTCGCGCTGATCAAGTACAACACATTGGACCGGGAACAAACGAAAGCGTGGGCGAAAGAGATCGGCCGAATCGAGAACATGACGTACGATGAGGAATTGGATGAGTGGATTTGCGCGAAAGGGGAACGGCTGGTGTTTGTGTATAAACGGAAGGAAACGACCGACAACGGGTACGTCATCGTCAAACGGACGTATCGTTGTACAGCATGTGCCGGATGCCCGTTTCAAGCAGCATGTGCCAAAGGCAAAGACACGAAAACCATCCGCGTTTCCTTGAAAAATCAACAACAACGGCAAGAAATCCGGAAACGGCTGTCCACGGAAGAAGGGGCGACGACATATCGAAGACGGCAAATCGAAAACGAGCCGGTGTTTGGGCAAATCAAGCATAATCAGCAATTTCATCGGTTTTCATTGAGAGGCCTCCCAAAAATTACCTTGGAGTGGGGTCTAGTTTGTGCTGCCCACAATTTGAGAAAGTGGGCCACAACGACCGACCCAACAAGGAAAAAATAGGATAAAATTCGGAAATAAGGAGAAATTCCTGCCTCAAAAAAGGAATAAATAACCAAATGGTAAGAAAAAGAAACAGAGGCTACTCTCAAAAGGTCGGTTTAGACGACCTTTTGAGACAGCCTCTCCATTTTAAGAAGTAGTCATGTAAATAATTTACATCAGCAGCAATAACCACTTCCTAATAAAAAATTTAGGAAGTGGTTTTTTTATTGTTAAAATTCGCTTATCAAGACGTTTTGGATGAGACAGACGCTATTTTTAAAATTTGATAGGATTTAATAATAACCAACGTATTATTAAACGGATACGGAAAATCAAATAAGGAGGACGGAAGGTGCGTGTAACAGAAGAAAATGTTGTTCAGCAATTAAAGTTGAAAAATGAAGAAAGCATTTCTTATGTACTTGAAACATATGGCGGTCTACTCCATGCAATTATTCGAAAATATCTTCAAGGAAATGAATTAGATGTTAGAGGAATGTTTGGCAGATGTATTATATAAGTGTAACTTAGAAATTCAACCTCCGTATAATATTGGTTCATTGGGTGATACTGCTCCTACGAAACCGGACGGAAAAGGAGCAGAGCATAACCAATGAAACGATTGAAAATCACAGATGACCATGGATTCACAGCTCGGAAATTACGAAAAGAAGAACGAAAAATCAAAGATGCTTCTTTGCGTCAACGAGTGACCGCCGTCCGATTGATCATGGAAGGCTATCTCGGGAAAGAAGTGGCAGAGATGTTGAACCTCCATCGTCAATCCGTGTCTACCTACGTCCAGTTATTTAATGAAGGTGGATTGGAGAAGTTACTCGATAAAAAAACTCCTCCCGGGAAGTCTCCGTATCTGACAGAAGAACAACAGAAGAAGTTAAAACACATGATTTTACACAGCACTCCTTTCGAACAAGGATTGGGGATGGCTACTTCTTGGGATACTCGTATCATTCCATCCTACCTTCAAAATCAATACGGGATTTCCATGACAAGGGTAGGGGTGAATAAAATGCTTCACCGCCTTGGACTCTCCTACACTCGTCCCACCTATACCTTGGCGAAAGGAGACGAACAGAAGCAACGGGCATTTGTGCAAGAGATGGAGATGATAAAAAAACTGATGACCGGCGATATGGTTGTGTTGTATGCGGACGAAACACATATTCGTTCCTATCAAGCATTGAGAGCCACGTGGGCTGAAGTAGGAAAACAAAAGCAAATCCCTACCTATGGGCACCATGCCAGTGTCACGTTATTTGGTGCGGTAAATGTCCTCGATGGAAAGGTCGTCGTGCAACAGGCAT
Organism: Parageobacillus thermoglucosidasius; assembly: GCF_001295365.1. GTDB lineage: Bacteria > Bacillota > Bacilli > Bacillales > Anoxybacillaceae > Parageobacillus > Parageobacillus thermoglucosidasius. The sequence goes on from NZ_CP012712.1 coordinate 921,174, forward strand.
CCGCTTGTAACACGGGTTCCTTTCTTGAAGTTGTCCAGCGCATTTTACAAACGTATCAGGGGAAATACGTTCTTTTGGTCTTAGATAATGCCCGGATTCATCATGCGAAACAAGTGCAAGAATTTTTGCGTAAACACGAAGAGCCAATCATGTTTTTCTTTTTACCACCCTATTCCCCTCATTTAAATGCGATTGAGCGTCTTTGGAAATGGTTGAAAGAGTCTGTCATTGCCAACCGATTTCACAAAGATCTTCATGCCATTGAGCAGTCAGGGAACAGTTTTTTAGAGTACATTGACAATCACTGCGAAGAAGTTCTACAGCGCTTAGGGTGTGCTGCTTGAGAAGTCGAAATGTTAAGTTACATTTATATAGTGTCACTTTAGGAGTTATTTTGCACTATAAGTAAATATAAAAAAGCCCAATTTCTCAGCATTAAAATGAGAAATTGGGCTTTTATCGTTACTCTGAAAAAGCGCCCGATAACTGAATAACATGTGAGCTTTCATTAGTGGGTATAGCTTAAAAAGAACCTCTATCTCATTCCTTTAAATGATTATCAAACGCCTCTTGAACCTTATCCTTCTTGGGTGAAACAATTTTTCCTTTAACCTGCTTTAACGTCGCTACTATAAGAAAGCTAACAATCACTAATAAGAACCATGAACTCACCTTTCCTAGATGAACGAGACTCCATGCATCGGTTTGGTTTGGATATTCCCAAGCTCCAAAGAACGTTGCGATATTTTCGGCTATCCATATAAAAAATCCGATGAGCACAAAAGAAAGTGCGAGTGGCATACGGTAACGAGTTCCATCAACCTCAAATGTGACCCATGATTGCCAAAAGACGATAATTACAAGTCCAGATAACCACCAACGAACGTCAATCCAATAATGGTGGGTGAAAAAATTCAAATAAATCGCAGCTGCAAGAGGTACAACTACCAAAAACGGTGGCCACTTAATCAGTTCAACCTTAAACCTCCTCCACGCCTGGCAAAGATAACTCGCTACACTTGCGTACATGAATCCACTATACAAAGGCACTCCAAAAATTTTGAAATATCCTTCCTCTGGATAAAACCAGGAGCCCATATGTACCTTGAAAAGTTCAAGAGCAAGTCCAATAAGGTGGAATAATGTGATAACCTTTAGTTCATCCCGTGTTTCAAGCCCAGAACGCACCATCCACCACTGCATCAGAAGGCAGATGATGAGCAGCCAGTCATACCGTGGTAGAAAGGGAAGTGGCATGATTTGTGTAAAAGCCAAAGAGGCAAAAATAACGACAGGAAACAAACATGATAGGGCCTGCTCCCAACCAAAACGAACGAGTTGTTTTAGTGCTCTCATGATTGTGCCTCCAAAGGTTTTTTCTGAATATATGTAAGTCCTGCTTAGTATAGTAGCTAAATAGATTTAGAGTTATGTACATAGGTTCACCGTCGAATAATTTCTTTTATTTAAAAAGGCTATTTAAAGAAGATTTATATCATCTAATGCCTTTTTATTTCCAAAATCACCAAAAAAAATATGAATGGTTAAATTCATGAGTAACTTCCCTTTTATAAATTTGATTCATTTGATAATGGATATTATTACAGCAATGATAGAAACTCAGAATAGCATGGTGGAATAGGAGATTGCCAACGTAAAAATGAAATGTTAACCCTCCTACTACCACCATTTTTGAAAGGATTATTACTTATAAAAAATGTCAACAATAACATCCTGTAACATATCCCCACTTTATTATCCTTGAGTGTCTTCGTCACTTTTGTATTCTAAAATATCTCCAGGCTGACAATCTAATGCCTTACATATAGCTTCTAAAGTTGAGAATCTAATAGCTTTTGCCTTTCCATTTTTCAATATAGAAAGGTTAGCCATCGTGATTCCAACCCTCTCCGAAAGTTCTGTAAGGCTCATTTTCCTTTTAGCCAACATTACATCAAGATTGATTATAATTGGCATGTTATTCACCTCAGATCGTTAAATCATTTTCTGATTTTATATTGATGGCTTCTTGTAAAAGCCTTTGGAGAACAGCAGCAAAGACTGCAATAATCGTTGAAGCAAAAATAATGCCCAATCCGATTAGCATGATACCTGGGGCGTCTTCTAACTTCGCAGCGATATAGAAGAACGGCAAACCTGGCACATACAAGATACTGATTGTGATTGCACAGTATTTTATATTCTTTAAAGCCTTTACAGATAATTCCGAGAAAGCTTTGTTCTTGTCAATATAACTTAAAAGTTTAAAAGCCTGATACAGAGCGAAGAAAAATGGTATCGCCGATACATACATAACTGTTAAAAAGCCATATAGTACATAAGCGAACTCCGAATTACTTTCCGCTGCTTCTTTAGCTAACATAGGCAACCCAAATATACATAAAGTAAGAACTGGAGTTCCGATAATAAAAACAGCTATTTTTAAAAACAATGTTGATCCTTGTTTCATAAAAAGCACCTCACTTGTTTATTATTAATTTGATTTTAATACGTATTTTATCGTTTTACAATAAATTATTATTTATTTTTATTATATTTTTATTGTTTTATAGAAATATCCTTTTAATTTTAGACAAAGATAAAAAAGCATTCCTCATTACAAAGAAATACGCTGTAACTTTTAAACTATTCAATTTACAACTTGTTCAACTAATCTGTAACGTTAGTTGTAAGTACATGAAGCTGCACGAGATAGTTTAGTTATCGGAATCAAGTCAATATAAAAAACTATCTTTTTATAAGAGACAGTTTTTTTATTTACTTATAATGCAAAATAGCGCTTAAAATAGGTGCACAATAACTTCTAAATTAACAAGTCTAGTATTATCAAGGTATCAAAAGGTGTCAAAACGTAGTGACTGAGACTCATACGTATAAGGAAGTTGAAGCAATGACAGGTATTACGAAAAGGACGCTAAGTAAGAAGAAAAAATGAATTAGAAGCAAAGAGCCTAGGGTAAGAAAAAGGAATGAGAGTTATCAAAAAGAGAATTCTTAACTATAGAAAGTAGGAGGCAATATGGCAAGGGTAAGAAACTATTTTAAAAATAAAGGGGCGTGTTTTCCACGCATTTATGCCCTCGTTGTTTCGGATAGAGATATTAGTCGGTTAACTCACATTACATGATTATAAAACTCAATATGGTCAAGGGTTGACCCAACAAAAGTAACTCGCTCTGCAAAACGCAGCTTCGGTTGCCGCTATGTTCTTAACAACAGAAGCAGTTGTCGCTGACAAACCAGAAGAAAACAAAGGCAGCATAACGGAATGCCTGACATGGGCGTACCCATAATTATAAGGACTACTTCCTGTAAGAAGGAGGTAGTCCTTTTTTGTTGTTTAAAGTGGCAAAAGCTTGGAAATTCCACAACACAACAAAAGCGAACAAGTTGTATAAAATTAATTCTAAAAATTATGTATATTTGTTATTATATTACTTGAAATAACCGTTTATGCCTGCTTCCACAATGCCATGAAGTATGTTTTCAGCTACAAAAGGTTTTGCGCTATATTTTGTGGAAATAGTAAACGATAAAATCAGTGATAAAGGAGCTTTTATGGATGAAAGCGAATGAGGCATTACACCTAACGATTGCAAGAGTGGTTGAAAACATAGAAAAAGTGATTATCGGCAAACGTGATGTCGCCATATTAAGCATCGTCGCGCTGCTTGCGAAAGGGCATGTGCTGCTTGAGGACGTTCCGGGAGTCGGAAAAACGATGCTTGTACGCGCGCTGGCGAAATCGGTCAATGCGCAGTTTAAGCGGATTCAGTTTACTCCTGATTTGCTGCCGAGCGATGTGATTGGCGTGTCTGTTTATAATCAGAAAGCAATGCAGTTTGAATATAAACCGGGCCCGATTATGGGAAACATTGTTTTGGCAGATGAAATTAACCGCACTTCACCGAAGACGCAATCGGCGTTATTGGAGGCAATGGAAGAAGGAAACGTCACCGTCGATGGGGTGACGAGACCGTTGCCGCGCCCGTTTTTCGTGATGGCGACGCAAAACCCGATTGAGTATGAAGGAACCTATCCGTTGCCGGAAGCCCAGCTCGACCGTTTTATGTTAAAGCTGAAAATGGGGTATCCTTCGCTTGCGGAAGAAATAGAAATGCTAAACCGCAGCGAAAAAGTGCCGCCGATTGAAGAAATAGAACCGGTTATCACGATGGAGGAGTTGCTCTCTTTGCAAAAACAAGTGGCTGATGTATATGTCGATGAAAGTGTAAAACGTTACATCGTCGAAATGGTGCAACAAAGCAGGGCAGACGCTTCGGTTTATTTAGGAGTTAGCCCGCGCGGTTCTGTTGCGCTGATGAAGGCGGCGCAAGCGTATGCGTTTGTGCACGGGCGCGGCTTTGTCATTCCTGACGATGTGCAGTTTTTAGCGCCATACGTATTGTCACATCGCATCATCGTGAAATCAGAAGCAAAGTTTGACGGATTTACAGCCGAAGAAATAGTCGCCCACATGATCAAACGAACCCCCGTTCCTATCCAAAGGTAGTGAAACGATGAGAAGACGAATGCGTTTTATCAAACAGATTTTCGTATTATGCGGTTTGTTCGCTGCGCTTTTTTCATATGCGATGTTTCAGGGAGGATTTGTCAGCTGGTTTTTGTTTTATAGTTTTCTTCCATTCGGACTTTATTCGCTGGCAATTATCATTTATCCGTTTCATCGCGCCAGCGTGCGGCGGATGATTCATCAGCGCCGCTATCATGCAGGCGATTCGCTAACAGAGACGGTGGAAGTGCGCTTCCCGGTTTGGTTTCCGTTTGCTGCAATGACGATTGAAGAAAATGACGTCTCAACATTAAAGATGACGCAGACGAAAACAACGATTCCGTTTATTTGGAAAAAAACGTTTTCTTATACGTATGAGTTGCGTGAGTTGCCGCGCGGCGAGCATGTTTTCACCGCTATTCGCCTTACCGCTACCGACTTTTTTGGGATTGTTGAAAAAGACTCCGTTCATTTGCTGGAAGAAACGATTATTGTATATCCTCGCTATATCGACATAGCGTACCGGAAAGTCAGGTATTATGCCGAACAAGGAATTGCCGCTTCTTCGTTGCCGCTTCATCGCGATATGACAATGGCGGTCGGTGTCCGCGAATATGCGCCGGGAGACAGATTTTCATTAATTCATTGGAAAGCGTCGGCGCGCAAGCTGCAGTTGATGACAAAAGAATTTGAAGAAAGGCAACAGGACGATGATGTAGTCGTTGTGCTTGACCGTACACCAACCTCATTGTTTGAAGAGCTTGTGACGTTTGCTGCTTCTTTTGTGCGGGCTGCTATTCAGCACGGGGTGCAGACGGGATTTGTTTCCGTCGGCGAAAACCGCGTCGTTTTTCCCGTACGAAACGGGGACTTTCATTTACAGCAGATTTTTTATCATTTAGCAACAGTTGTTTGCGATAGTCAAGAATCGTTTGCCCACGTGATTTCCACCGAGAAAGTGAATTGGCCATCGACGGTGGCTTTTTGCTATATCACTTCTTATTTATCCGAAGAAATGGCGCTGGCATTAAGCAAACTCCCCGACCGCGTTCATAAAGGCACTGTGTTTCTTATTAAAGAAGATTTGACGAAGGAAGAACGGCATTCGCTGGAAATTTTGCGCCGCAAAGGCGTCCATGTTGCTGTCATATCGCCGCGAAATATGACGACCTTGCGCAAAGGTGGGGATGGATGATGGAAGCAGCTAAACCTATTGGGAGAAGAATGCTGATATACGGCTTTGCTTGCTGGTTGCTGATCGAATGGCTTCTTCCTTTAGAAACGGCATCTGATACGAGGAATACGGAAGTATTTATTGCGTTTGTGGCCCTCTGTTTTCTTTTTTATTTATTGCGGACGCCAATATGGATTTCTGCTCCTATAAAGATGGCATATATTATATATGCGCTTAACTCGCTGTTTTACCACGTTTCTTATGTACAGGCGTGGAAGTTGCTTTTTCAGGAGATTGCCCACCATGCCCCGATGTTGTTTACGGCCCGCTGGATGGAGTGGACAAATTCGTTTCGCAGTTTTCTCTTTTTCTTTTTGTTGTGGCTGATGGCGTATTTATTGCATTACCTGCTATGGACGCAAAAACGGCTGTTTTTATTTTATGTCTTGACGGTTATATACATTACGGTGTTAGATACGTTTACCGCGTTTCGCGGAAACGGGGCGGTCATCCGTTTAGTTGTTTTTGGTTTTTTCTTTTTGAGCTTCCTTCATATGGAAAGATTGCAGGAAAAGGCAAAGATTGCAGGGAGAATAAGAGAATGGTGGGGAGCTTGTTTATGCCTCATTGGGCTGGCTATTGTCTGCGGATATGTTAGCCCCAAGCTCCCGCCGCAATGGCCGGACCCGGTGGCGTTTGTGAAAAGCTACGCGGCCGTGCAAGAAGAAAAACAGAACGATCCAGCTTTAGCAAAAGTGAAAAAAATTGGTTATGGACAAAATGATTCGCGGCTTGGCGGGCCGTTTATCGCTGATGATACGGTCGTATTTATCGCTGAAGACGAAAAGCGCCATTATTGGCGCGTCGAAACGAAAGATATTTATACCGGAAAGGGATGGGAAAGTTTCCGGAGCGAGCAGATCCAATCGTTTGAAAACAATGCCGATCTCGGCTATTCGTGGTGGTCCCCGGAGGTGGAAAAACAATTAACGGACGCTAGCATTCGCATGAAACAATCCTATTTCCATATTGTATATCCGCTTGGATTAAAAAAAGTGAATGCAAAGGAAGACGTAGTATATCGCATGGAAGCGGCAACGGAAAAAATTTATGCGACAGACCGCTCGGCTTATACGCTGTCGCTTGCATCCTATGACATTGTTTATGAATACCCAACCTTTCCGATAGAAGCGTTAAAAGCCGCTCCGCCTGTCAAAGACGCTAGTTTGCTCAAGCGCTATACGCAGCTGCCGGAAAATTTGCCAGAGCGGGTGCGGAATTTGGCAAAACAAATCATCAGCGGAAAACCTACGCAATACGAACAAGTCAAAGCGATTGAGCAATATTTTCATATGAACGGCTACATGTATGAAACGACAGATGTCGCTGTTCCCGGAAAAAATGAAGATTACGTAGATCAATTTTTATTTAAAACGAAAAAAGGGTACTGCGATAATTTTTCCACATCGATGGTTGTCATGCTGCGCTCTGTTGGCATACCGGCGCGCTGGGTGAAAGGATATACGCCGGGGCGTTTGCTTGAAGAGAAAAACGGGAAATATGTTTATGAAATTACAAACAATGATGCCCATTCTTGGGTGGAAGTATATTTTTCCGGAATCGGCTGGGTTCCGTTTGAGCCGACGCAAGGGTTTACGAACCCGTATGTGTTTGCTGCTTCCCAATCTGCGCCAGAAACTGCGTCGCTTCCCAATCTGCGCCAGCCTGAGCAAAACCGTGTTCCATTGGATGAAGTGAGGGAGCAGCCGCATTCGGTCTCAGCAAAAGAAGCAAGTTTGCCTGCTTGGTCGTGGAAGCAAGCGGTTGTCGCTTTGGCGGTGCTTTTCGCCTTTGCATGGATCGCATATCGCACGAGAAGAAAGTGGTGGCCTTATGCGACGATTGTCCGCTTTCAATATAAGCGGAAGAAAGGGGATCATCCATTTGCGGAAGCTTACTTGTCTTTGCTCCGCCATTTAGATGATTATGGACTGAAGCGAAACCAAGGGCAAACGCTTAGACAATATGCCGCGTATGTCGATGATTGGTTCCAAACAAACGAAATGACGAAACTGACATTATTATATGAAAAGACCATTTACCAGCAGGAGACAGCCCGGGTAGAATGGACAGAGGTGAAAGAATTATGGGAAAATTTAATAAAAAAGACGGTATCTTGACCACTGATAGATAGAATTGATAGAATGAACTAAAATTTAATGAAATCATGTGCTGCACCTTCATATATCCTCGGTAATATGGTCCGAGAGTCTCTACCGGGTCGCCGTAAACGACCCGACTATGAAGGCGGAATTAACTAGAATTTTGCCTTTATAGTTATCGGGGCGATTCTAGTTTTTTATTTTGCGATGAGGTGATGACATGGAACAAAAACAGGAAATGATCATTGTTCTCGATTTTGGAAGTCAGTATAACCAATTAATTACTCGCCGCATTCGCGAGCTTGGGGTATACAGCGAATTACATCCGCATACGATTACAGCCGATAAAATTCAGGAAATGAATGCAAAAGGAATCATTTTTTCCGGCGGTCCGAACAGTGTATACGATGATAACGCATTTGCGTGCGATCCGCAAATTTTTGAGCTTGGTTTGCCGATTTTAGGCATTTGTTACGGCATGCAGCTGATGACCCATCATTTAGGCGGAAAAGTCGAAAAAGCAACTCATCGCGAGTACGGAAAAGCAATGATTCAAGTAAAGAACGCTTCCGCTCTTTTCAAACGCCTTCCAGATGAGCAAGTCGTTTGGATGAGCCACGGCGATTTAGTGACTGCCCCTCCGGAAGGATTTGCCGTTGACGCGACGAGCGCTTCTTGCCCGATAGCGGCAATGAGCAATGAGGCGAAAAAGTTTTACGCGGTGCAATTCCATCCAGAAGTTCGCCATTCCGTCTATGGCAATGACATCTTAAGAAATTTCGTATTTGATGTGTGCCAATGTAAAGGCGATTGGACAATGGGAAGCTTTATCGATAGCGAAGTTCGCAAAATTCGCGAGCTTGTCGGGGATAAAAAAGTGCTTTGCGCGTTAAGCGGCGGCGTCGATTCTTCCGTGGCGGCTGTGCTTGTGCACCGAGCTATCGGCGATCAGCTCACATGCATTTTTGTCGATCACGGGCTCCTTCGCAAAGGCGAAGCGGAAAGCGTCATGAAAACGTTCCGTGAAGGGTTCCAGATGAATGTGATTAAAGTGGATGCGAAAGAGCGCTTTTTATCGAAACTAAAAGGGGTAATCGATCCGGAACAAAAGCGGAAAATCATCGGCAACGAATTTATTTACGTATTTGACGATGAAGCGGCAAAATTAGAAGGTATTGAGTTTTTAGTGCAAGGAACGCTCTATACAGACATTATCGAAAGCGGCACAGCGACGGCGCAGACGATAAAATCCCACCATAATGTCGGCGGATTGCCGGAAGACATGAAATTTAAACTTATCGAACCGCTTAAGACACTGTTTAAAGATGAAGTGCGCGCGCTTGGCACGGAATTGGGGCTTCCAGATGAAATTGTTTGGCGGCAGCCGTTCCCGGGCCCTGGCTTAGGCATCCGTGTGCTTGGCGAGGTGACAGAGGAAAAGCTGGAAATCGTCCGTGAATCAGATGCGATTTTACGGGAAGAAATTAAAAAGGCCGGACTTGATCGGGAAATTTGGCAATATTTCACGGTGCTTCCGGACATTCGCAGCGTTGGCGTGATGGGAGATGCCCGAACTTATGACTATACGGTCGGCATTCGCGCTGTTACATCGGTCGATGGCATGACAGCTGATTGGGCGCGCATTCCTTGGGAAGTGCTTGAAAAGATTTCAACGCGCATCGTCAATGAAGTGCCGCACGTCAACCGGGTCGTATACGATATTACAAGCAAGCCGCCGGCAACGATCGAATGGGAATGAGCTGAAATAACACGAACAAAAGACGAACATTTAATAGGAAATGTTCGTCTTTTGTTGACATGCGGTTATTATGTTGATAAAATGTGCGTAGATCGCGAATATCTCCAAAATACGTCGTATAATCCCGGGAATATGGCTCGGGAGTTTCTACCAAGCTACCGTAAATAGCTTGACTACGAGGTATAATGGGGTAGAGAGTACATTCTTTTTGTCCTCTCTATATTCATTATTCCTCTTTAGTCAACGCTTCTGGTAGCTTACTAGAAGCGTTTTTTATTTTTCATAGGGGGGACAGTAAGTGAAAAAGTATTTTCAATTTGAAGAGCTCGGCACGAATTATCGCACGGAGATCATCGCTGGGCTGACGACATTTTTGTCAATGGCGTACATTTTATTCGTTAATCCGTTTACTTTGTCATTAGGAGCGGTTAAAGATTTTCCTGATGAATTGCGGATTGACCAGGGCGCGGTGTTTGTCGCAACTGCGCTCGCAGCAGCATATGGCTGCATTTTAATGGGAGTGCTGGCGCGTTATCCAATTGCGCTGGCGCCAGGAATGGGGCTCAACGCGTTTTTCGCATTTACCGTTGTTTTGCATATGCAAATCCCATGGCAGACGGCGTTAGCAGGGGTATTTGTATCCGGAGTGATTTTTACGATTTTGTCGTTAACAGGCATCCGTGAAAAGATCATTGACGCGATCCCGGTGGAATTAAAATATGCGGTCGGCGCGGGGATCGGGCTGTTTATAACGTTTATCGGCCTGCAAAACGCGAAAATCATCGTCGATAACCAAGCGACATTAGTAGGGCTAAGCGATTTGAAAGATGGCAACACGCTGCTGGCGATTTTCGGTTTGTTCGTGACCGTTATTTTGATGGTAAAAAGAGTGAATGGCAGCGTATTTTACGGCATGGTTATTACTGCGATTGTCGGAATGATTTTTGGCTTGATCAAGGTGCCGGATAAAATCGTCGGAGCCATTCCGGATATTTCGCCGACGTTTGGCGTTGCGATTGAGCATTTGCCAGACATTTTCTCGCTAAAAATGCTCGGTGTCATTTTAACATTCTTTATCGTTGACTTTTTTGATGCCACCGGTACGCTGCTTGCGGTGGCCAACCAGGCAGGGCTGTTAAAAGATAACAAACTGCCGCGCGCGGGAAAAGCGTTGCTTGTCGATGCGACGGCGGTCATGGTTGGCGCCGTGCTTGGAACATCGACGACAACTTCATACGTCGAGTCATCGGCAGGCGTCGCTGCCGGCGGACGTTCCGGCTTTTCCGCGGTTGTGACAGGAATTTTGTTTTTGCTGGCGTTATTTTTCTCGCCGCTGTTAAGCGTCGTTACTGCTCCTGTCACAGCTCCGGCGCTCATTATTGTTGGGGTGTTAATGGTATCTTCCATTGGAGAAATTGATTGGAAAAAACTCGAAATCGCAATTCCGGCGTTTTTCACGCTGATTACGATGCCGCTTTCGTACAGCATCGCGACAGGCATTGCGGTTGGCTTCATTTTTTATCCAATTACGATGATTTTAAAAGGACGCGGCAAAGAAGTTCATCCGATTTTATATGCGCTATTTGTCATCTTTATCTTATACTTTGTCTTTTTAAGGGAATAGAAAAAGAGTCCGCCAAAACGGCGGGCTTCTTTTTTGTTGGGATTTGTTATAATAGTAAGAAAACCGCAAAGTGGGGAGAGGTTGGTTATGTTTATCCACCGTTTAGATGACGACTCATGGCTCAAGCTGCTCACCGCTGAAGATGCGGAAGCGCTATTTGCGCTTATTGATTCATGCCGTCCGCATTTGCGAAAGTGGCTTCCATGGGTGGACTGGACACAAACAGCAGAGGATTCAAAAGCGTTTATTGCTGGAGGCTTGCAGAAGTTCGCCGTTGGCAGCGGCTTTGAAGCAGGCATTTGGCATAAAGGGCAGCTAGCAGGAGTTATCGGATTTCATTATATTGATCACGCGAATAAGAAAACGAGCATCGGCTACTGGCTAGGGGAACAATTTCAAGGGATTGGGCTGATGACGAAAGCGTGCAAGGCATTCGTTGACTATGCTTTCCATGACCTGAAGGTACATCGGGTAGAAATTCGTTGCGCAGTAGAAAATAAAAAAAGCAGAGCCATTCCTGAACGGTTAGGGTTTACAAATGAAGGCACGATCCGGGAAGCAGAATGGCTTTACGATCATTTCGTCGACCATGTGGTGTATGGAATGCTTGCAAGAGAATGGAAACATTAAGCGAATAAGAAGAGGATGTCACACGATGATCTTTTGTGGCATCCTTTTTGACGAAGAAAAACTGTTTGATGACGATATAAAAAAAGTGTCCGCAAAACCAGTACAGTTATTTTTTTATTTTTGCGACACGATATTCATTATTGACTACAACTGCAATTTTTTCGTCTGGGCTTATATTTTTTATGCTGTATACCCAGCCAAAGTTTAAATGAAACCTTTTCTCTTCTTTTTTATTTGGGAGAATTTCCACTTTCCTAAGTTCTTTTTTGCTTAGCATTTCATTTTTCTCATTAATTGTAATGCTTTGGGAAACTCTCCCAATAGGTTTTTGTAAACTGCCAGGTTTAATGACTGATTTTTGGATAATATACGTCTTATCTTTGTAGGTTATTTCCTTAAAGTTTTGTTTGTTTAATTCATATATCGGCAATCTTTTATCAATCGCCATATTTTTTGATGCTGTGTGTTTCAGCTCACTGATAAGCGAACACCCTCCTAAGGAGGTTGAAGCGATCAATAAAAGAGATAATATAGAATTTTTTATTTTCAATACATATTTCTCCTTTCCTGTTTCATAATACTTAACAAGATGATTTTTGTTATTATTCGTGCGACTTGTTTCCTTCCCACCGATTAAACCACATGATTCCACCGATTGTTACCAATACAAAACATATTATCGATGGCATAATGCCTTTTACCAGTTCTTGAAGAAAGAACTCTGATGGTTGTATCCCATCTGCCAGCTTTGCTTCAGGCATCAACAATATGGGGATTTTCGAAAGTCTGACAGCCCAAGCCCAAGGGATAAATGGCCAAATGTCATCCCCCACCACAGTTGCTCCAATGATAGCTGAAATAAGGAAACCGCCTCCGCCAATAGCTATAGATGCTCCCATCCCATATGCAAAGCTAATGAATAGATGCATGGAAAAAAGAATGAGTGAACCAATCACAGATAACAGTGCCCCTTGCAAAAATAATCCGCAATGAACATTGTCTACATGTAATATATAATCCATTCCTAACAGCATAAGGGAAGTTGCCAAAAATATATCCATAATTGCTAATAAAATCAGCAAAACTAGTTTACTGACATAAAGTTGTGCTCTTGAAACAGGTGCTGCTAACAGGCCAACAAAATTTCCTGCTTTTTCTTCCTGATGCGATATAAGACCTGTAAGCAGAGAAACAATGACAGGTAACGAGACGGTTAGCACCTCAAAAAAGCCGCTGTATATCTTCATTTGCCATGATAAAGGATCATTGTATTTAGAAAAATACCATAACATACAAACTGGATAAGCGATTGGTATGGCAAACACGATAAGCCTAATCGATGTACGTTTCGTCTTTACCAATTCGGAAGATAGAACTTGAAGAAATGACAATTCAGTTCACCTCTTTTTTCGAAAACCAAATCGCTGTTGCAAATGACAGCATAATAAAAAATACAATAGAGACGGCAATTCCCAATGGAATGACGGAAGGATTTAACAATGGGCTTCCTGTTTCCAGCGGGGTTCCATTTGGGTGAACACCAACAATGGGAGACATCAGTCTCATTCCCCAGCTCCACGGAATATAAATCCAATAAGGCTCTGGGGCCATCACTACTCCTATGACAATGCCTAAAACATTAACAATAATCGAAATTGCTGTTCCGAATCGTTCTGCGAAAAACAAGCCTATAGGGATGTATGCTAAAGATGTGACCCAAACAGCAAGGCTTGCTTGTATTACTACGACTGCTGATGTAATGCTGCTTGGCAGAAAAAATTTTAATATGAACAATAAGAGGATGAGTTCGATAGATGATAACAGTGTATAAAGGGCAACTACAATGATTTTGCTGAACCACATATGTGCGATACTGATATCATGACATCGCAAAACTCTATAGTTTCCTGATTTTTTTTCCCTCATTGCAGAAAGTGAAGATATCAGCGCTGTCCCTAACGGCATAAATATTAATGGCCACCAATTGAATACCGTATATTCAAAGTAATTATATTTTGAATGAATAGAAGGCATTGTAATAATGGCATATAATATAAAAAATAAGGGGGAAATATATACAATTTTTTTAGTAAATGTACGCTTATATTTTAAGTTTTCTGATTGTATCATATTTAGCATTATTTAACTCCTCCCTATTTCGCTTTTTCACTGACTACATCCATAAACAGTTTTTCTAAATCTTTGTTTTTCTCTATTTCACCTTGATATTTGAGTTTTCCATGATGAATGATGCCAATGTGGTCTGCCAATTGTGCTACTTCTGATAAAATATGACTTGATAAAATGACAGTCATTCCTTGTGACGGGAAGGATCTTATAAGCTTGCGCAATTCTTGTATACCTAGTGGATCAAGTCCGTTTGTTGGCTCATCGAGAATAAGAAGCTTGGGATGATTTAAAAGTGCTTTGGCAATGCCTAATCTTTGCTTCATGCCGAAAGAAAATTGCGATACTTTCTTTTTCCCGGTGTTTTCTAAACCAACTATTTTCAACACTTCTTGTATTCTTGATTCTGGTAAATGTAATACTTTTGTATGAACGAGAAGATTCTCATAAGCGGTCAAATTGCCATAAAGAGCCGGTGATTCAATAAGTACACCTATGTCTTTAAGGTCTTTTCTGCTCCATGGATGACCGTTAAATATAATTTCGCCAGATGTAGGATGGAAAAGCCCTGTTAACAGTTTTAAAGTCGTTGATTTGCCGGCTCCGTTTGGTCCAAGCAGTCCGTAGATGGTGTTTGTTTTTACTTTTAAAGAAACATTGTCTACTGCTAACTGTTTACCAAAAGATTTACTTAATTTATTGGTTTGCAAAATATATTCTTCCATTTCTATTCCCCTTTCATGGCTTGGAAATTTGCAAACATGTTGTATTAGTTTAAGCACGCCCATAGTTTTTTAATTTCCTCACTTGCCCTGCTGTATGGATTGATTAGATGTACAGCTTGATATTAGTCTGTAATTATAAAGATTTTATAATGAATGATGATTTTTTATTATTTTCTTATGGAATATAAAAAATATTAGAAAAACATTAGATTTTCTATTTATATTTTAGATTGCAAAGATGTTCGGTATTGTTTTTAGAGAAATAGCCGCTGGGATGTTATAATTGAGGAACGATCCTAATGAATCTGTCTACATGTGAGGATGTCGGGAGATGAATAAAAAGAAAATCCTAGTCGTTGATGATAATGAAGATATTTGCCTCACGATAAAACAATACCTTGAGCTTTATCATTACTTTGTTGAAGCTGTTCATAGCGGGAGTGAGGCATTACGAATTATTAATAATAATTTTGACTTAATTATATTGGATATTATGATGGAAGGCATTGATGGAATGGAATTGTGCAGCATGATCCGCGACAGGGTGGATTGTCCGATAATATTTGTAAGTGCAAAAACGTTGGAAGAAGACAAAATTCAAGCCCTTTCCGTGGGTGGAGATGACTATATTAGCAAACCCTTTAGCTTGAAGGAGTTAAAGGCAAGAATAGATTGCCATTTAAGACGGGAAGAGCGAATAAGATCGAATGAAAGGCAGCTTCTGAGCTCTAAAAATATTACTATCGATCTTTTGGCTAATGAAGTTTTTTGTAAAGGTGTTAAATTACATTTAACAAAAAAAGAATACGAAATTATTAAACTGTTAATGTTGAATAAAAATATGGTTTTTTCGAAAGAGAGAATTTTTGAAAGCGTATGGGGATTGGATTCAGAAAGTCAATTAGAAACAGTTACAGAGAGCATCAAAAACATTAGAAAGAAAATTCGTTCTCTAGATCCGGAACATTCTTATATAAAAACACTGTACGGATTAGGATATAAATGGGATGTGACATATGAAAAAGGATAAAACGATAAAAAGAGATTTTTATTTATTGGTTGTTAAGGTCTTCCTATCAACTCTTATATCAACGTTTATCACGTACGTATGCTTATTTTTGTTTATATTTGTGCTAACGAATAACAATACTATCAAGCCGTCTAACTATTACGTTAAGTACATCGATTCCATTGAAAAAAAGATCAAAGAAAATTCATCATCAATTTTAAAGGGACAATTAATTGATTTAAAGTCCTATCATGAAAATATCCAAGGTGAAGTTTTGGATATCAACGGTAATCATATGTATGGGGATAAGGGAATTGTAGACGGCAGAATCGATTTCAGCAAAGTCATCAATCATGAGATTGTGAAAGGAAAGTATGTTTATAGATATATACCTGTCCAGCATAATAATTCTATCCAAGCTGTGTATGTCATTAAGGCCCCTTTTGGTTTTTTTATTAATAATATAAAGGACAATCCCGGAGCAGTATTTATTTATATTTTACTGCTGATCTCGCCATTACTATTTTTTATTATTTATTTGGTTTTATTTACATCTAAACTATATAAGTCATTGTTTAATAAT
>NZ_CP012712.1:3850000-3873116 GCF_001295365.1 Parageobacillus thermoglucosidasius
CGATCCTTTTATTAAGCTAGGCATATCGGCTATATTAGGCTTAATTATCGGGCTGGAAAGAGAATTAAAACGTAAACCCGTTGGCTTGAAGACATGTCTAGTCATTTCCATTTCCAGCTGCTTGTTAACGATCGTATCCATCGAATCCGCTTATGTATTTCCCGAAAAAAATCATATTACGATGGATCCACTCCGCCTTGCCGCTCAAATTGTATCAGGAGTCGGCTTTTTAGGCGCAGGAGTCATTTTGCGGCGCGGGAACGATAGTATTTCTGGGCTGACAACAGCTGCGATCATTTGGGGAGCAGCTGGCATTGGTGTTGCAGTGGGCGCCGGATTTTATTGGGAATCCGCATTTGGCGTTGCTTTATTAATCGTAAGCGTTGAATTCATTCCTGTTTTAATGAGTATTTTCGGGCCAAAGCAGTTGCGAGAGAAAGAGATTCTTCTGCAAATCACCGTTGCAGATGCCAAAAATATTGCCGAGGTGATTGACAAAATTAAGTCACAAAATATTGATATTAAGACAATGCGTATTAAAGATTTAGAAAACCACCATCATTTAATCAAACTAAAAGCAGCTGTTGACCAAAAACGCGCTGCTGCCGACGTCTACTACGCCATCCGCACCATCGATTCGATCATTAATATTGATATTGAAAGCGCCTGATGCCCATCCCTTTAACAAAAATCCAATAAATATATTGCATTTCAAAAAAGTCGTATATATAATAAAAAGCGGATATAAACGACAAGCCAAAATGGGGCATTAGCTCAGTTGGGAGAGCGTCGTGCTGGCAGCGCGAAGGTCACCGGTTCGAACCCGGTATGCTCCATTGAAAAAACCCTTGCATGGCAAGGGTTTTTCCTATTTTGCTTTAATTGCGTTGTTGACGGATGGTTGACGAATTTTTTTAATCATCGAATTTTATAAACGCTGATCAATTTCTTTTAACAATTGCTCTGCACCGCCACGTCTTAAAACGATTTTACCGCTGGTAATCCTGAAGTTATCATCAATCAGTCAGTTAGTTTCCTCCTTCATAAATTCATGAATGCCGCCAACGAAGAGCCTGCTCGTTTTGAGCAGGCTTATATCTATTTTGGCTACATATGAAGCGAGAGATTTTTGAACATCATAAATTCTTTTATCTTTTCCAAATTGTTTCGAAATAGTTAGTTCTATCGCACTTGAAAGCTAAATCAAGATCAAAACGGAATTAAATAAAAACCTTCCTGAATTGCAGGACTATATGATAATTAGTGAAAAAATATATAAAAGGGAGAGATTTTATTGAGAACGAGAGTTAGAGCTGCAGGAGTTGTGGTGCATAATGAACATATACTCTTGCATAAGATGGATGATTTTTGGGTTTTACCTGGTGGTGGAGTGGGGTTCGAAGCAACAGCAGAAGGATTAAAAAGAGAATTTAAAGAAGAATTGGGGATTGAAATTAAAATAAAGAATTTGTTATGGGTAGCAGAAAATTTTTTTGAATATAACAACCAAAAAGAACAAAGTATTGAATTTTATTATCTGATAGAGTTTCCAGAAAACTGTGCGCTATATAACCAAAATAGCTTCGAAGGATATGAAGGCAAACAAACTTTGAAATTTAAGTGGCATAAAATTGATAATATCAATAATTTAACAATTTTACCTGAATTTTTAGCCGAATATTTGAAGGAATTAAGAACATCCATTCCAGAAAGGATTCAACACATTATAAATAAAACAATTTAATTTTTTATTTGGTGATGCATAATAAGATCAAAAGAAAAGAGGCTGGGCGAAAGTTGCAAGGATTCGCCGAAGCACAGAAATCCCTCCAACGAATGTTTGAAGAACATTATATGAACTAATAATGTTAATCAATGGGATAAGGGGATCTTCCTGCACAGGAGACTGAATATTCAGTCTCCTGTGCAGAGCAAACCAGCCCGCGATCCATTTCCAGCTCCATAGTTCAGAGATACCCTATCTATCTTACATTCCATAAAATTCTTGACAGTACCAATAAACTTGTTCAAGTACAGTTTAAAGTAACTTCTAAGCGTTTTTTGTTTTGTCCTTTACTTTTGATTTTCGAAATTTGAAAAGGGCCTATTTCTTTTGTTTCTTTTACATGTGTTCCCCCGCAAGCCTGTTCATCAATGTCACCAATAGCAACAAGTCGGACATTTTTAATAGAAGGAGGCAGCAAATTAATCACCGTCTTAATAGAACCGTCAATTCTCTCCGCTTCTTCACGGCTAACGGTGCGTATTGAGACTTGATGATCCTCTTGGATTAACTTGTTTATTTCATCTTCAATCTCGTTAAATTGTTCGTTTGTTAAAGGTTCTTCGAATTGAAAATCGATTCTTGCCCGATCCTCGAAAATTTGATTTCCTATCGCCAAAGCCCCGAATTTGTTATAAAGATAACCGGCTAATACATGCAACAGGGAATGATAACGCATAAATTTATATCGTCGATCCCAGTCTATCAGTATCTCTACAGGACCTTGTTTTAGTTTTTCAACATTGTCTACATAATGGACAATTTGTCCATTTTCTCTTTGAACCTTATTCACTTTAAATGTCTCATTTCCTTGTTTGATCATTCCTGTATCATGAGGTTGGCCGCCACCTGTGGGGTAGAAAATCGTCTCGTCTAAAATAATTTTGTCCTCCTTAATTTCGATGACTTTAGCATGATGTGCTTTTTTATAACTGTCTTCTAAGAAAAGTTCTCTTGTCATATGTAAATCCACCTCCAATAGTCAAAATATTCCCATTTATTATAACAATAGGATTTTTATTTTTCAAAAAATGGATAAAATGACAAAAACTAAGGCGAGAGAACAGAAATATTGCAATTTTCAAAAGGCAGGCATTATCTTATCAGCAAACATTGCATGGTCTATCAAACTCATATCAAAATAAAAAACGCCACCCCGCTCCTGAAGTGGCGCTTGGAAAAATCTGCAGTAAATTTTTTCTTTGAATTTGTCCATTACAGTTTACCGTTATCCCATAAAATGTAAAGTCTTGTTATAAACTTTCGTTTTATTGGGTGTAACCGGGTAATTTGCCAAATCCGCTGATATTCCTGCATTCACCCGATTATGCACTCCGTTAAAAAACAAAAGAAAAAACGTTCAGTTTTTACTAAATCTGTTAAAGATCGTTCGATCTGCAATTATGATCTTTGCATAAAAAAACGGGGATGATAGCTCAGCAATCCCCCCTGCTTACCGCTTAATTTCTACTTGTGGAGCCGGTAAGGAACTGTTGAGACAATCACATTTTTCTTATATAGAAGGTACAAGCGCAATAAAACGCTGGATTGGTTATGCAAAAAGTTATGCCATCCCTTTTTCGGTATAAATTGAGGAATCAAAACTGTTACTGTATAGTTTCTTTCCTCCGCCTTGCTTTCAATGGTATCCACCAGCTTGGAAATTGGTGTGATAAGATCGCGATAATAAGAAAAGAGGGTAACAAGCCGAACATCCGGGTGCCACTTTTTCCATTTCCCTTCCATTCGAAGCATGCTTTCCCGATCAAAGGCCACATATACAGCGAATACGTAATCTCCAATGGCTTGGGCGTAATTTAAGGATTGTTCGACTACCTTTGTTATTCCCGCAACAGGCACAAGCACGACATTTCCCTCAATTTTGTCGGGAATCTCGTTTGGATTGACGCGCAGTTGTTCTGCCACGGCATCATAGTGCTTATGGATTTGATGAAAAATAAATACGATAATCGGAAGAAAGACAAGCACAGCCCATACTTGAGTAAATTTTGTGATAAAAAAGATGCACAGCACGGTTAGTGTAATGGCAGCTCCTAACAAGTTTGTAAGCAGCTTTGGTACCCACCCTGTTGGTTTTTCGCGCACCCATTTTACAATCATTCCTGTTTGTGACAAAGTGAAAGGAATAAATACGCCAACCGCATACAAAGGGATTAACTGTTCCGTTTGCCCATTAAAAGCAACAATCACCAAAATAGAAGCAAGGCCAAGCGTGATGATTCCGTTTGAATATCCTAATCGGTCGCCACGTATAAGATACATTCTTGGCATGTATTTATCGGATGCGAGATTATATGCCAGCAAAGGAAAGGCAGAAAACCCCGTATTTGCAGCCAAAATTAAAATAAGGGCAGTTGCTCCTTGGATAAAGTAATACATCGCGCTTCTTCCAAACACCTCAGAAGCAAGTTGGGAAACAACAGTTTCTTCTGCTTTCGGAGCAATTCCATACCAGTATGCTAAAAAAGTGACTCCAACAAATAAAAAAGCGAGGATGAATCCCATCATCACTAACGTTTTGGCAGCGTTTTTTGCCGCCGGTTCCTTAAAATTTGGAACAGCGTTGGAGATCGCTTCTACCCCTGTCAATGCAGAACAGCCGGATGCAAAAGCGCGCAGTAATAAAAATAACGTAATTCCGGGCACTGCAGTACCGACAGGTGTATGCAAAGTTGATGGCACTTGGCCATTTATAATTCGGAAAATCCCAACAATAATGAGAATAACAAGTGCCAACACAAACAAATAAACGGGATACGCTAAAACAGAAGCGGATTCGTTTATGCCCCTAAGATTAAGAATAGTGATAAACACAACCATGGCGATAGCAATTCCAACTGTGTATTGATGTAAAGTTGGAAATGCGGATGTAATGGCATCTGTTCCCGCGGACACACTTACCGCCACCGTTAAAATATAGTCGACCAGCAAAGAGCCTCCGGCAATGAGGCCAGGATTAACACCCAAATTTGTTTTGGAAACGACGTAAGCCCCGCCCCCATGTGGATAAGAGTAAATGATTTGGCGATACGATAAAATAAGTGCCATCAATAAAATAAGAACCCCAATCGCAATAGGGAGGGAATACCAAAATGCAATAGCTCCAATTGTTGCGAGAACAAGTAAAATCTGTTCCGTACCGTATGCAACCGAAGACAGGGCATCAGACGATAAAACCGCCAATGCCTTCAATTTGTTCAACTTTTGCTCTCCCAGTTCGGTTGATTTCAACGGTCTGCCGATTAGAAATCGTTTTAACGATGAAACCATATGTACACCACCAATATGCAAGATTTCCATAAGAATATTATCACTTCTCAAAAGAAATGAATAGCCTTCGCTTTTTATTAGTATTGTTTACACTCTGAAAATTAATAAATAAAAGGATTAGGGGATAAATGGAATTAAACATGTGTACTCCAGATCTTAAATTTCGACATGGCTCGATCCACTGAATCCTGATTGACACCGATATACTTTAACGTAATCACCGGCGACGAATGGTTAAAGATCTCTTTCAGCATGACCATCTTTGGTTTGCTGGTAAAAGTGATAGCTGAATGTTTTGCGGAGTGTATGCGTTCCAACCTTATCTAAACGAAAGCGGTTGGCAACCTTCCGCAGAATTTTGCATGCCATGCTCCGGCCGATTGGCTTATTATGTCCATCGCGGCTTTTGATGAAATGTTCGCCATCTTCTTTTCCTTCAATATACCAATTCAACTCCCGCTTCAATGAAGTCGAAATACGAATCCGCTTTTGTTTTTCATACGATACTTTTCTAATACGCTTCAACCGCTTTCTTTGGTGCTTTGCGGCCAATTTCGGCTAATGGCTTATCCATCTCTTCTCAATCTCCGAAATGAATAGTTATCTTTGGCGGAAAGCGCCTCCTTTGGCACGATGATAAATTTGATTTTCGCTTTCATAAAAAACGCACGTTTTTATTCATTTTGCGGTCGGCGGTCACATGGAAGAAGGTCAGAGTCTCACTCCACCTTCTTTTTTCTGTCAAAAAGATCTACCCAAAGCGATAAATCCCCGTCTTGAATGCATGCCTTGATCACTTCACGAATCGATAAAAGTATAGACACGATACCGTTTTGCCATCAGGAGGACAGGCTCAACATTTTTCGGGAGCGACCTCCATTTTCTCAATTCCAAGCACTATAGATTTATTGGATTGCACCATGTCCATTTAAAAGTGGCAGCCTCCCGCCTATTTCAGATAAAATTTACAAAATCTCTGCTGATCACTGCCATATGTCATATCATTACTAAAATTTTTTATATTTAGTTCCGATAATAAGATTAGTAGCAAAATTTTCTCAAGGATGGTGTCATTAAATGGAGAAGGTAGAAGAAAAAGAAAAAACAAATGCTGAGGATATAGAGCTATTGGATGCATTTCTAAAGGTGGCCCCATACTTGAACCAACTTGTGCATGAAGACATTACGGTCGGAATTTATGACACAGAAAAGTTAATTGTTAATTATCCGGCCAAAACATTTTCTCTAAATGTCAAACCTGGTGATCCTTTACAAGAAGGCGACATCATCACAAATGCGATCAAACAAAACAAGCTTCTCTCTGCTATTGTTCCAAAGGAGCTTTTTGGGGTTGGCTTAATTGCAAAGGCTATGCCTATTCATGACCGTAATGGTCGTGTTGTAGGCGGTATCGGAATCGGAGTTAATATGGAGAAGGCTATGCAATTATCAGAAATCTCTTCTAATCTTTCGACAGTCATGGAGGAAATAACTGCAACAATCCAATCAATGGCCGACTCCATCACTGAGCTTTCTAATGAAATAACAACCATTTCAGAAAAGGCTAAAGAAGCAGCCGAAAATGTTGGTAAAATTGAAGGAATTTCAAATTTGGTAAAAGAAATTGCGGATCAAAGTAATTTGTTAGGACTAAATGCTGCTATTGAAGCTGCAAGAGCCGGTGAACATGGCAAAGGTTTTTCCATTGTAGCGAACGAGGTACGGAAAATGGCCAACACCTCGAAACAACATGTCGAAGAAATCAATGAAAAAACAAACCAAATGAAGAATCTTATTAAGCAGCTAAACGATTTTATTCAATCAGTAAGTGAAGAATCGAGCGCCCAATCAGCAGCTATTGAAGAGCTGTCCGCTACAATGCAAGAAATCAATACAAACATCCAAGTGCTTGCAGAAATAGCAAAACAAAATATCGAAATAGAAAAATAAAAAACTGGAGGGTTAAGTTCATGGTAAATTTCAAGTTATTAAATAAGCAATATATCAGTGGAGAATGGAAAGATGGCACCAGCAACAGACAACTGATAGATTTTAATCCATACAACAATGAAGTGATTACAACATTTACATGCGCCAGCTTAAAAGACGTTGATGAAGCCTATCGATCAGCCAAAGAAGCCCAAAAAAAGTGGCAACATACGAACCCTATTGAAAAAAGAGCTGTTTTTGAAAATGCGGTAAAATATATTGAAGAGAATAAAGAATCTATTGAAAACATCATTATCGAAGAACTTGGCGGGACAAAACTGAAAGCAGCTTTTGAAATTGATCTTGTTATCAATATAATCAAAGAAGCAGCTACATATCCTTTTCGAATGGAAGGAAAAATTTTACCATCCCCAGTTGATGGGAAAGAAAATCGCCTATATCGCATTCCTGTTGGAGTTGTCGGTGTGATTAGTCCTTTTAACTTTCCGTTTTTCCTTTCTATGAAATCGGTCGCTCCCGCATTAGGAGCAGGAAACGGTGTTGTGCTAAAGCCACATGAGCATACGCCTATCACCGGTGGAACGCTCATTGCCAAAATTTTTGAAGAAGCAGGTCTGCCAAAAGGTCTGCTAAATGTTGTTATAACTGAAATTGAGGAAATTGGCGACGGATTCATTGAACATCCAATTCCAAAGGTTATTTCATTTACAGGTTCAAGTAAAGTTGGAAAACATATCGGTGAAGTTGCCGGACGTCATTTGAAAAAAGTCTCATTGGAGCTTGGAGGAAATAGTGCACTGATTGTCCTGGATGATGCCGATATTGATCTTGCTGTCAGTGCAGCGGTTTTCAGCCGTTTTACACATCAAGGCCAAATTTGTATGTCAGCGAATCGAATTATCGTTCATGAAAAAGTATATGATGAATTTTTAACAAAATATGTACGTAAAGTAGCTAGTTTGAAATGCGGCGATCCACGAGACCCTGAGACGATTATTGGACCGTTGATGAATGAAAGACAAGTTCAAATGATTATCAACCTTATTGAAACAGGCATAAAAGAAGGCGCAACCCCTATTTTAAAAGGAGAAGTGAAGGGAAATATTGTAGAACCCGTCATATTTACCGATGTTACGCCGGATATGACGATTGCCAAAGAAGAGCTTTTTGGCCCAGTTGTATGCATTATGAAAGTTGAAAATGACCAACAAGCAATTGAGTATGCCAACAACAGCGATTTTGGCTTAAGCGGCGCCATCCATACATCCAATATTGAACGCGGCGCGGAGATGGCGAAACAGATTGAAACTGGTATGATTCATATTAACGACGGAACCATCAATGATGAACCAATAGTTGCATTTGGCGGAGAAAAAAATTCAGGATTAGGACGACTCAACGGCTCATGGAGCTTAGATGCGTTTACAACTGTTAAATGGATTTCCATTCAACATACACCGAGAAAATACCCATATTCGTAATCATGATAAATCTGGTACCCATCGTTCACTAAGTAAGCAAATCGTTCATAACTCGTTTGATACATAACGGGTTAGAACTTTTTCTGTCAGCTTGTCGATAATGCAAAAAGCCCAGCCCTTCTCCGATGAGAAGGGCTTTTAAAACATATTATTCCTGGATAATTATCGCTTCAAATCCTGCAGCTTTTGCTTTTTCTGCCAGTTGTTTCGCGTTTTCAAGATTGGCGAACGCACCAATTTGCACTTTATATAGTCCATCTTTATAAATGACATATACATTGAATCCCTTTGCCTTTGCTTTTGCCGCTAAATGATCTGCATTTGTTTTCACTCTAAAAGCGCCAATCTGCACTTTGTAAAGCGTTCCTGCGCTTTTTTTCGGCAATCCAAAAGACCGAACGATACCATTGACATGGCCGCGGGCAATGTTCTCAATAAATGAACTGCTTTTCAGTTTCGGTGCATCGTTTGCATTATCAATAAAGCCATTTTCGGTGAGAACTGCAGGCATGTTAGTTTCTCTTAAAACAAAGAAATTTGCTTGTTTCATTCCGCGATCCAAAAAATCCACCAGCTTTATAATCTCTTCGTGAATATTTTTTTGGTAGGTTGTTGTCGGGGACCCGACACCTGGATAAACATAATCTTCATATCCAGTTCCTCCGCCAGAATTAACATGGATGGAAAGATAAAAATCGGCTCCCCATGTATTAGCTGCAGCTGTCCGTTCTGTTAAACTGACCGTTTGATCACCAATACGGCTCATTCGGATCGAAACATTATCATATTCAGCTAACAGGATATCTCGAATCCGCACAGCAATTTGAAGTGTCACATTTTTTTCCTGCAACCCATTTCCAATTGCTCCGGGATCTGCTCCGCCATGTCCTGGATCAATAAAGATTTTTACCATTTCTCCTCACCTCCATAAATAATTTATGTTTGTTCGCTGGACGTGCCTGTATAAAAAGCCTTGTGCATTTGAATCACCACCGTAAAAAAGAAAAAGCCACCTACCTAACAGGCAACTTATTTCCGTTCGTGGCATGCCCTCTCGCGAATAAATATAGGAAAGGGGATTTTTGCACATTCTTTCCTAAAACATTGCATTCCTAAATATAATAAATGCCGTCGACCTCCGATCATGCAGAAAACCCAAGGGATCGACGACAGTTCTTATTCCCTTTTTCCTTAGGAATCTTCATCATTCCCATATATTGACACAATTTTCTTAATAGCGTATACTTTATGTAACATTTCAGAAAAATGCTGATACATCAATATTTTTTTTGGGTTTGTATCTTACCTATGAGGAATTGAAACATATCCTGCATATTCTCCGCATACGTCAGAGTTAGAGTTTGTATCTTACCTATGAGGAATTGAAACATTTCAACCTCAAGGCTTTCTCCGTTTGCCTGTTCAGTTTGTATCTTACCTATAAGGAATTGAAACCGATTCACCCGATCAACAAGAGTTTTAGAACCAAAATCATTTGTATCTCCCTATAAGGAATTAACCCTCTCTGTCCGCTGCCTGACTGGCCTTTGAAGTTTTTGAACGAAATTTGCTAGTGATAAAAAAAATCGATAAAGCCGACAAGTTGTTTTATATTATGAAGGCAAAATGATAAACAAGGTTTCGCTCATGTTAGTTCACTTGTCTTATGGCTCTTGCCGGAATCAGCTGGCTGGGCAATTAGGAACCGGTGTTGCTGCGGCCTGGTTAGGAGCTAGTGTTGGCTGGTTACTTACGATAGTAAGGAGGAT
Source organism: Parageobacillus thermoglucosidasius (assembly GCF_001295365.1). Taxonomy (GTDB): domain Bacteria; phylum Bacillota; class Bacilli; order Bacillales; family Anoxybacillaceae; genus Parageobacillus; species Parageobacillus thermoglucosidasius. The sequence goes on from NZ_CP012712.1 coordinate 3,860,275, forward strand.
ATAGATGTATAAAAGTGGCTTTAAAACATTCTGGGCAGAAAAGTCACCATTTTTGCTCGAGGAACTTTTCAGCAACTCACTTTTCTAATTATCTTTTCCCCTCTTTTCACAAGCATGTTTAAGGAAAAAGTTTTGCTTTTGCCATCTCTGTTTTATTTATTACAATCATTAATTTAGGTGTGGAGTATTTTGCTATAGCAAAAAACGGGCCAAATCTAAGCACTATATAGGATTGTTTTTGTTCATAAGTCTCCCTGTCAATATAATAATTTTGTTAATTTTTTCTATCATAACTTAATAAGCTTTTCGTTGTTATTGATCCATTGCTTTTTGTCTTGTTATACAGTACAATCATGAATCGTGCAATATCACCCTTACGCCGGAAAATCCTTGCGCAGCAAGGTTTTTCTTTTTTGCTTGCATAATTTTAAGTGAAGAAAGCAGCGATCATCCATACATATTGCCGCATATCTCGCGCCATTCATTGAAGGAGGACGGAATCATGAAGAAATTCGTTAGCGCGCTAGCCATAATAGTATCCACAGCGATTTTTCCGGGAAATAGTTTTGCACATCCGGGTGCGCTCGATAAACTTGGCGGGCATTTCCGCAAATCCGATTGTACGTATTTATTGCATGAACCAACACCGATTGCAATGCAAGCAAAAGATAAGGCGGCGCTAGCCCAGCTAATAAAAAAATACAACAGCAATTCCGAATGTGTGCGACAGTTGACACTGGATAAAATTGATTTGCAAGGACATACGCTGGGCGGAACATCTTCTTCCGCCGCGTCTTCACCGAAACAGTCCACGAACCAATCCTCTTCATTGCAATTAGGCCAAAAATATCCTGCAAAACTGGTGACATGCATTGACGGAGATACGGCGAGGTTTATGGTCAATGGACGGGAATATACCACCCGCTTTCTTTTCATCGACACTCCTGAAAGCACAATACAAGTTGAACCATATGGAAAAGAAGCAAGCCGGTTTACTTGTTCCCGATTAAGCCGCGGGGATATTACATTAGAAACAGATGGAAGCACGCTTTTTGACAAATATCGCCGATTATTAGCATGGGTCTGGGTAGGAGATAAACTGCTGCAGGAAGAAATTGCGAAAGCGGGGTTAGTGGAAGATTTTTATGATTACGGGGATTATAAATACGAAGACCGCATTCGCAAGGCAATGGATGAAGCGAAACAAGCCGGCGCAGGAATGTACGGGGCATCATCGTCAAAAATGAATTCAGCCGATCAGCAAACAAAAAGCGAAGGCCAAAAACCAGACATTCCGTCGCCTGATAATGAACAGAAAAACCAGCAAGCGGATCAGGAAACAACCGCAAAAGAAACTTCTGATTCCAACACGGAACGTCCTGTCTTTTACTTGCTTGTATTTGCATTTATCGTTGCCTTTTTCTACTTTTTAAGTCGAAAATAAACTTATAACCATTCCCCTTCTCTTGCATCTGCGGACAAAAATGATAAAGTGTGTTTCCCCCATCACAATCTTAAACATTGAAAAAGAGCTGATCCAAAAAAACGATCAGCTCTTTTCTTTTTATTGCTCTGGCAATAACTCCTCCAGCGTGGAAGAGCCGGGAGATGACGCGGCCGCAGCCGAAGCGCCGTTCATCCGCCGAAATCCATATTTTTCTAAATATTGTATTTGTTCTTCCGTTAATGCATTGTATGCGATCACAGAAGGTGTTCCTGATGATTTGTAAATTAAATTGCCTGTCACCGGACATTGAAACGCGTCTGCGACAAACCCTTCCCCGTCTTGAATCGTGAATAAACGAATCGGCATCACGTTCATTTTGCTTCCCTCTTTCTATCGATGTTGTCCATTTATTACGATTATCCTATTCTCCTCATTCTATACCATTCTTTTGCCAACAATGAGCAAATCCCGCTCGATCCCGTCTAGTTCGGCAACTTTAGGAAGATGTCCCCATGTTTCAAAACCAAAGCGCATAAAAAGCCGCAAACTAGGCTCATTATGCGCAAAAATAAACCCTAAAAGAGTTTTGATATCCAAGCTAGGCGCTTCCTCCACCGCTTTTTGCAAGAGCTGTTTGCCGATTCCTTTTCCCCGATACGCTCCGGAAATGTAAATGCTGATTTCCGCCGTATGGCGATACGCCGGCCGCCCATAAAACGATTGGAAACTAAGCCATGCGCGCACATGCCCATCCAGCTCTACGACCCACAGCGGACGCGTATGCGGATCATGATTGAAAAACCACGCTTTCCTGCTTTCAACGGTCACTGGTTCAAGATCTGCCGTTACCATTCTTGACGGAATCGTTTCGTTATATATTTGAACAATTGCTGGCAAGTCTTCAATGTTTGCATTCCGAATCATCTTATCTCCACCTTTTCACCATGTGCGTTTTGCTTACTAAAACAATATACGAGGGAGTATAATCATTTACATATATGACAGGAAAGGAGAGAGGTCGTAATGAATCGCACTGCTATCGTTTATCTCGTCTCGCTTGCCGCGTTTCTCGGCCCATTTACACAGACGATTTACACCCCTATTTTACCAGAAGTAACAAAAGATTTTGGAACTTCTTCTTTTTTAGTGAATTTAACGATTTCGATTTTTACTTTTTTCTTGGCACTGATGCAAATGGTATACGGGCCTTTAACGGACACAAAAGGGCGGCGCAACGTGTTGCTCTTCGGAGTTTTCCTTTACATAACCGCATCGCTTGGCTGCTTTTTTTCCAACTCGATTTATGTCCTTCTTGTCTTTCGGGCTTTGCAAGCGATCGGAATCGCCGCTGGGTCGGTAGTTGCCGCAACCGTCATCGGGGATTTATTCGAGGGGAAAGCACGCGGAAAAGCGATGGGCACTTTTCAAATGATGGTTTCTCTCGGGCCGGTTGCCGGCCCGATCGTCGGCGGGTTTCTTGGCGGCAGGTTTAACTTCCATTCCGTCTTTCTCGTTCTCGTTTTGGCAGGATTGCTTATCTGGGTCGGAAACTTTATTTTTCTCCAAGAAACAAAACCGGAAAAACAATTGGCAAAAACATTCCGGCTTCGCGATTTTATCCCGATCCTTCGTCACCGAACAGGCTCATCGATTATTTTATTAGGATTTATTCAATATTACGCTATGTATAATTTTCTCGTTTTTCTTCCCAGCATTTTAACTGAACGATACGGTTTGTCTGCGGAAGAAAAAGGAATCGCCTATTTGGCGATGTCATGCATGATCGTCATTGGAAGTTTTATCGGGGACGCATTCAAGGGCATTGGCAAGAGCGCCATATCATTTTGGCAACATCATATTTAAATGTCGCGTCCATTTTGCTGTTTCTGATCGTTTCGCATATTTCCATTTCATTGCTGCTTATATCTATCATGCTGTTTGGCTTATTTTTAGGAACATCCTTGCCGGTGCAGACGACTTTGTTAACGTACGTGTTTCAAGCGAACCGTTCTACCGCCATCGGGGTATATAACTTTTTCCGCTACATGGGAATGGCTTTGGGACCAATGATCGGAAGTTTGCTATTCTCGTTAGGAGGATATGCTCTCGTATACGGATTCACTGATATCGGATTCTTTTTCTTCTCGCTTTGGTTAACCGCGCGCGTCATGTTTATGAATCGTCCAACCTCTTCTATATAACAACGCTACTTCGATGCAGAAGTAGCCCCTTTTTTTCCTGCCACTGCTTCCAGCAAAAATGGACAGCAGCGTGCCAACGATCAATCCGTTGCTCGCCACCGAAGCAATCACCGGCGGCAGCGGAGCGAACGCTTCAGAAGGCACAAACATCACTCCGATTCCTGTAAATAGCGGCAGGCTTACTTGTTCCGCCCGCTCTTTCCATCCACCGTTTTGCTCTAATTCTTTCAATCCAAGCGTAATCATTCCAGCAAACATCGGGAAAATAGCGGCATATCCTACCGCGGCAGGCATAGCGGTAAACAAAGATACCGCCGGCATGAACAAACTCATCAGCATAATGAGAACGCAAGCAATGACAAAAGGAAGCCGCTTCGTAATTTTGCTTGTGGCAATAAACGACGCCGCTCCAGATATCGGAACGGAACCGATCGCCGCCAGCACCCCGCTAATCATATGGCTGATTCCCATCATGAAACCAGCCCGCTTCGGAGAAGGATTCCCGGCATTTGCTTTCTCTGCTTTCATGACACTTTCCACTACTTTCACGCTTGCTAACATATTCGTTAAAAGCAAAAGCGTAACAAAAAAGGCGGTAGGAACGATGCCCCATTCCCAACGCGGCGGCCCGAACGCAAACCATTTAGGAAATTCAAACCACTTTTCCGTCCAATGGATGGAAGGGGCAAATCCAAACAAACGGAACAATATCCAGCCGGTGATCATGCTGACAATAATGCTGAACTGCCGTAAAACAGGATGATTGGTCATCCATAGCGACAAAAAAATAATGATCGTCGACAGCGCTGCGACAACGATAGAGACTTTTCCTGTCTCATCCACTCCAAGCAATCCTTTTAAAAACGATCCGCTCAGCTGCACCGCAAGAAGAAGCAAATACGTCCCGGTTACCGTCGGAGTGAACAGACGGGCAAGACGGTCTACAATTCCAAGCAAACTCAATAACATAAACAAAATTCCGCTCATGATCAGCGCACTTTCAAGGACACGAAGCGTTTCCGCACGGGTACCGTATAACGCGACCCCAAAGCTTGCGTACAAAATAAAAATCCCCCACCAAATTCCGGCAGGCCCTTCATTGAGAGGGAGACGATGACCAAAAGCGGTTTGCAACAATCCAGCGACCGCTAACACAAAAAATGTCCGCGAAATAAACGCCATCGCGTCCGCCGTTTCAAGCTGGTACAAAGAAGCTACTGTCACCGGCACGACAATGCTTCCCGATATAATGAATAAAAACCATTGCAGGGAGGAAATAACTTGCCTCACGAGCTATAACCCTTTCCATATAGAATAGCATTCTCCTGAGGAAAAGGATACCATAATGCCGCATCGATGAGAAAAACATTTGTTTTCAAACAGCCGCATCTCCCTGCTTGCTTATTAAACGGCGAATGTTGGAAACTAAACGATCAACTTAATGCCAGATCCATCTTTTTATTTGTCCTTGCATCATATCTGTCATATTGCCATGCCATTATCGGCTTTGCAGAAACGGAAAAATAAAAACGCCTGAAAAGCGGCGTTTTTCCCATATGTGTTCTCTATTGTTTCTCTGTAAGCTCCTCTACAGGCACTTCCCGCTGTTCGCGCAGATGCCCGTCACGCAAATGAATTGTGGCTGTTTCTTCTTGCTCATTATAATCATCAATCCAAACAGATACTCCATTGTAATAAACCGGAATATCTGCAGGAGATGAAACAATTTGTTTTACCCGATTTATATCCATGTTCACATCCCTCTCTTTTGTTGTATTTATCATGATGTAGTATGAAACGGGAAAGAATTTTTATGCAAAAAATAGGCAAAAATGCAAATAGTGACTTCGCAAAACAGCCTGTATATGGAGGAAACTGATGAAAAATTGGGATGTGTTCATATCGTATTTGCGTCTTCCTGTCTTTATGCGTTTGCTTATCATCGGGACGATCATGATTGTCATTTTTGGAACATTGATTCATTTCGTCGAACCAGCGACGTTCCGGCATGTGTTCGACGGCATATGGTGGGCAATCGTGACAGCCGCTACCATCGGCTATGGCGATATGGTGCCAAAAACGGTTGCTGGGAAAATCGTCGCCATTTCTCTCATTTTGCTAGGAACGGGAGTCATCACGACTTATTTCGCGTCATTATCAGCGGCGGCTGTCGCCAAAGAGTCAGCACTGTCAAATGGGCAGCTCCGTTATATGCAGAAAGGGCATATCATCATTGTTGGATGGAACGAACGGGCTCGCGAAGTAATAGCAAAACTTTCGGAATATACCCCTCCTGTCCGATGCGTTATTATTGATGCCACTTTAAATGAGCTTCCGGTTCCTTTTAAAAACGTTCATTTTTATAAAAGGAAATCCTAGCTATGACGATGTGCTTCATAAAGCGAACGCCACCGAAGCGCAAATGATTTTGATAACGGCTAATCAGCACAAAAGCGAAGCAGACGCAGACAAAGACTCTATTTTAACATTGCTGGCTGTCAAAGGCATTCATCCATCCATATACGCGATTGTGGAAATATTAACAGAAACAGAACGTGAATAACGCAAAACGAGCCGGTGCGGATGAAGTGATTCAAACCAATTTGCTGGCAAGCTTCACGATGGCAAACAGCCTTCAATCACCGGGCGTATCCAAAGCGATCATAGAATTGCTGCACCAACTTCACGGCAAAAAACTGCAACTGATCGCTGCAGAAGGCCCGCTCATCGGAAAAACGTTTTTTGGAAAGCAGCGAAATGTTATTAGACAAACGAATGATTTTTAAATCGGCGTTATGAGAGAAGAAGAAGGATATATAAACCCTTCTCCGCATTTTTTGATCGAAAAGGGAGACCGTCTGTTCGTAATCACGCCTTAATCGATCAGGCGATTTTTCTAAAATCTTTGACGAGCGCTTTTCCAACGTTAATATATTTTTTCCGAAACCGCCGCATCAGGGTCCTGCGGCTCCGAAAACTGGTTAAAAGCCGCGCCAAAATTTCCTGCATAAGCATGGTCATCCACTCCGCTTTGATACTTGTGCGACAGTAAAAAACGGCCTGCCGAGCTTGACAGTGGTTTCCGTGGGAATCAAGCTGCCCGTCAATTGCTTCGAATGGAACGCGCAAAAAATTGATATCCCGCTTCATCGGCAATTTTATAATCAAATGAACCATGATCATAATCCCAATTTCCGCCAATGGTATAACCAAGCGGCTTTAACAATTGCTCCAATTGAAATAGAGGAAACGTTTTCCCTTCCAACTGTGATGGAATTTCGATCATCGCAAACAACCTCCTTTTTCACCTATGTTTCCCTATTCGCGCTCTTTATATGATTGTTATGGAATATTGCCTGCTACATAATGCCCCACACTGTCAATGTCGTCGACCTGGAATAGCGCAGAAAACCCAAGGGATCGACGACATTCCCTTTTGCTGCTTTTCCCAACTTCCATCAGCACCGCCGCATATTGACGAAATTTTCAAAACCAACTATATACTAAACATAGCTTGCTTTCGAAAAAAGCTGATATACCAACGCTTTTTTGGGGTTTGTATCTTACCTATAAGGAATTGAAACCTTCATCCAGCGTCAAGTCGTTCATTTCACTTGTCGTTTGTATCTTACCTATAAGGAATTGAAACTTGGGTGGCGCTGTCGCGCACTCCTTGACCCTCAAGTTTGTATCTTACCTATAAGGAATTGAAACTTTCACATTCCGGCGCTTTTGTTTCAAGAACAGCCTCGTTTGTATCTTACCTATAAGGAATTGAAACTCGACGGCCCCTGAATTAGATCAGCTTGGTGGTATCTCGTTTGTATCTTACCTATAAGGAATTGAAACTTCGAAGAAATGATTTCTTTGCTATTCCGGCTCTCGTTTGTATCTTACCTATAAGGAATTGAAACAGAATATCCATTGAGTAATTGCACTCGACCATGATGTTTGTATCTTACCTATAAGGAATTGAAACCACTATTTTTTGTTATTTCGAGTTGAGCAGCTGTTGTGTTTGTATCTTACCTATAAGGAATTGAAACATGAAAGCACCTTCTTTAGAACGCGACGCTCTCATCGTTTGTATCTTACCTATAAGGAATTGAAACGAAGTAATTAGTCAAGCAATTAGGTGGCAAGGCATGTGTTTGTATCTTACCTATAAGGAATTGAAACTCACGTTTCGAGATATGAGAAAAGAACACGGTCATTTGTTTGTATCTTACCTATAAGGAATTGAAACTGAAGCACCTTGGCGTGAAGAGAAAGTTAAAAAAGGTTTGTATCTTACCTATAAGGAATTGAAACTGACTTCTGCCAAAATCGCTCTATCCTCATTGGCTTGTTTGTATCTTACCTATAAGGAATTGAAACCAGGCGCAGCGAACGCCTTATAGGCACAGCGAACGCCGTTTGTATCTTACCTATAAGGAATTGAAACTCAAGCCGGCCGATTCGCATTCTTTTGGCGGACGAGGTTTGTATCTTACCTATAAGGAATTGAAACTAAACTCAGTAATGTCTGGCTGCCAATCTGCAAGCAGTTTGCATCTTACCTATAAGGATTAAAACCTAAGAGATCGTTCTCTTCTCTTATCTCTTAGGTTTTTTCGTTTGTGCCTTCGCTTATGAAAAATTGAAACACTTACTCCGGCTGCCTTCCGATACGCAATTCAGTTTGTATCTTATTATGAGGAGCAAAACAGGTGTGCAGCTGCATTGTTGCTACCTTTGCTGCCACGGTTTATATTGCAAAACTTAAAACCTCGGTGAATCTTGTTTTTTATTGAGCAAGCCATTCTTATTGCATATTACCGTGGGTGTCAGCGAAAATTTGCTACGATAAGCGCGAAACACAGATGCCTGAGACAAAAACACAGCAAAATTACTTTTTTTACAAATAAGATAAAAATCCCTTCCCGCAGCGGAAGGGATTTTTTGATAAGCAACCGGTGGCAAGTAATGTCTTCGCATGCAAAAAACGGAGTGCATGATGCACTCCGAAAATCCGTTCTGTTATTTCAAGCGTTTTTCCAGTTCCGCTTTTTTCTCTTCGTATCCTGGTTTGCCAAGGAGGGCAAACATATTGACTTTATACGCTTCTACGCCTGGTTGGTCAAATGGATTTACCCCTAATAAGTAACCGCTCATTGCGCAAGCTTTTTCAAAGAAATAGACGAGGTAACCAAACGTATATTCATTTAATTCTGGAAGGGTGATCACTAAATTCGGCACACCGCCATCCGTATGGGCGAGAAAGCGTTCCTTCAAATGCCTTCGTATTGGACAAAATCAACCGTTTTTCCTGCCAAATAATTCAATCCGTCTAAAATCGTTTTCCTCTGCTTCGATGACTAACTCATGGCGCGGTTTTTCGACTTTCAATACCGTTTCAAACAAATCGCGGCGCCCTTCTTGGATGTATTGTCCCAATGAATGAAGATCTGTCGAGAAGTTCGCCGATGCCGGGAAAATCCCTTTTTTGATCCTTGCCTTCACTTTCGCCAAACAACTGCTTCCACCATTCCGCAAAATATTGCAGTGCAGGTTCATAGTTGATCAGCAGCTCAATGGTTTTTTCCTTTGTTATACAAAATGTTGCGGATCGCTGCATATTGATAAGCAGCGTTTTCTTCCAGTTCAGAGTTGCTGAAGTCTTCGCGTGCTTGCGCCGCTCCTTTCATCATTTCTTCGATGTTTGCGCCGCTTACGGCAATTGGCAGAAGCCCTACTGCCGTTAACACAGAATAACGGCCGCCGACATCGTCCGGAATGATGAATGTTTCATATCCTTCTGCCGTCGCCAATGTTTTTAACGCGCCACGCGCCCGGTCCGTCGTCGCGTAAATCCGTTTGCGTGCTTCTTCTTTCCCGTATTTTTCTTCCAACAGTTTGCGGAAAAATACGGAACGCAATAGCCGGCTCTGTCGTCGTTCCCGATTTTGAAATAACGTTAATGGAGAAATCTTTGCCTTCCAGCAAAATCCATAAACATCTTTCATATATGTCGAGCTAATGTTATTGCCAACGAAAATGATTTGCGGGCGTGCGGCGTTTTTCTTTCGAAAGCGCGTTATAAAACGAATGATGGAGCATCTCGATCGCTGCGCGCGCCCCTAAATATGAACCGCCGATTCCAATTACTAACAGCACATCGGAATCTGCTTGAATTTTTGCGGCTGCTTTTTGAATGCGGGCAAATTCTTCTTTATCATAATTCACCGGCAAATCGATCCAGCCCAAAAAATCATTGCCTACGCCTGTTTTCTCGTGAAGGGAATGATGAGCAACTTTCACCGCATCGCGCAAATACGTAAGTTCATGTTCGCCAAAAAACGCCAATGCTTTTGAATAATCAAAACGAATATGTGTCATACGCTCGATCCTCCAAACAAAAATGTTCTTCCCCTCTTACACTTTAGCGAAACAATGGGACAGAATCAAGTCGTGCCCCGTTATGTAAACGGATTCATTTTGAACATTTCATGACTGTCAATAGTTAAAAAGAAGCAGCCATCGCCGCTTCTTTTAATATTATAACGATGCGCGCAAAATCGCCAGCACATCGTCGCGGTTTAACTTTTTGAACTTGCCAAATTCGCCGTTCGCCATTGCTTTGTCAGCGATTAATTCTAAACTTTCTTCGCCGATTCCGTAATCGGCAAGCCGTGACGGCGCCCCAATGCTTGACCAAAATTCGCGCAATTTTTCAATTCCTTCTAACGCTACGTCCCGTTCCGCTTTCCCTTCAGGATTCACGTCAAAAACGCGAACAGCTAATTGGGCAAACCGGCTGACATTTTCATCAAGCACATGCTTCATCCAGTTCGGGAATAAAATCGCCAGCCCTCCGGCGTGCGGAATATCATAAACCGCTGACACCGCATGCTCGATGTTATGCGTCGCCCAGTCGCCGCGGAGCCCCATTTGCAACAAGCCGTTGAGAGCGATAGTGCCGCAATATAAAATCGTTTCCCGCAGCTCATAGTTTTGCAAATCATTAACTAGTTTTGGCGCCGCTTCCATGACCGTGCGCAATACCGCCTCACACATCCGGTCTTGCAGCGGGGTATTCGCCGTATGATGGAAATATTGTTCAAACACATGGGACATCATATCGACGATTCCATAAACCGTATGATCCCGCGGAACTGTGAGCGTATAGGTAGGATCGAGAATCGAAAATTGCGGGAACGTCGCCGGACTGTTCCAGCCATATTTTTCTTTCGTCTCCCAGTTTGTAATCACCGAACCGGCGTTCATTTCTGATCCGGTTGCCGCAAGCGTTAACACTGTCCCAAACGGAAGCGCTTCGAAAACTTTCACTTTCTTTGTGATGAAATCCCACGGATCGCCATCATATTTCGCACCCGCCGCGATCGCCTTCGTGCAATCAATGACACTGCCGCCGCCAACCGCGAGCAAAAACTCAATTCCTTCCGTTTTGCAAATTTCCACGCCTTTCCGCACAGTGGACAAGCGCGGATTTGGCTCCACGCCAGGAAGTTCTGTTACTTCCACCTTTAATTCATTCAATAAGTTCATTACTTCATCATACAAGCCGTTCCGTTTAATACTGCCGCCGCCATAAACGAGAAGGATTTTTTTCCCGTAACGGGGGATTTCCTCCTTCAGCTGTTCAATTTGCCCTTTCCCAAAAATTAATTTAGTCGGATTTTGAAAAGAAAAATTTTCCATATAAATCAACTCCTCCTTTTCTTCTATTATGGCTGCCACTTGTTTCGCCTGTAAAGCAATTAACTCTTTTTTCACAAACTTATGTATATTTTCAGTAAGCATTATGCATTCTATAAACAAATAACTGAAAAAGGTTTAAGGAGGAATTTACAGATGAATGCACTTCAGCGCATTGCGCTATTGCTTACGATTATCGGCGCTATCAACTGGGGATTAATCGGTTTCTTTCAATTTGATTTGGTAGCCGCTATATTCGGCGGTCAAGATTCCGTGTTGTCCCGCATTATTTATGGGCTTGTTGGCATTGCCGGACTTATTAACCTCGCACTTCTTTTTAAACCAGCAGAAGAATTGGGACGCACAGAACCAAAAGCTTCCCGAACATAAATAAAGCAAAACACTCACCTTGGCAATGGTGGGTGTTTTACTTTGATAAGTCTTCTTTTTTCGATTGCTCAATCCATTCTTGAAGCTTTTCCTTCAATGTATGAAAACCCGGGTTTAACGACATTTTCACCTTTACATGCCGTTTTCTCATGTTTCTTTGTCCTTCTTCCACCGCCCTCATCGACAGGCTCGCCCGTTTGGTGTGCGGGTCGATGGACAGCACTTTCACGGTTATTTCGTCACCGACATTCACGTAATCTTTAATATTTTTAACAAATCCATGAGAAATTTCTGAAATGTGGACAAGCCCTTGCGTTTCCCTGTCTAATTCAACAAAAACGCCGTATGGCTGAATGCCAGTGACTTTTCCTTTCACGATACTTCCCACTTCGATGTTGGACAACCAAAACACTCCTATATTCCAAATTGAATATGTGTCATAATATTATAACATAATTTTTTTGGCCAATCAAAAAAAATAGCTGTTCTGCTATCGCAGCGGCTGTGATAGCAGAAACAGGACCGTTACAACCGCTCTAAAAAGCGTTTGATCCGCTTGATCGCTTCTTGCAGTTGTTCCATGGAGGAAGCGTAGGAGCAGCGAATATATCCTTCCCTCCCTGCGCCAAACACGCTCCCAGGAACCACCGCCACTTTTTCTTCCAATAACAGCTTTTCCGCAAATTGTTCCGATGTCAGCCCCGTCGCCCGAATCGACGGAAAAGCGTAAAATGCTCCGCCGGGCATATGGCAGCTGAGCCCGATTTCATTTAATGACTGGACAAAATAATTGCGGCGGCGCCGATAGCTTTTTTTCATATATTCCACATCTTGTTCGCCGTTTCTTAACGCTTCAATCGCGGCGTATTGCGCCATTGTCGGCGCGCACATGATCGCATACTGATGAATTTTAAGCATCGCCTGCAAAATTTCCGCAGGCGCCGCGGTGAATCCGAGCCGCCAGCCGGTCATTGCAAACCCTTTCGAAAAACCAGAAACCAAAATGGTCCCGCTCCCGCATCCCGTCAACTGCCGCAAAGCTTATGTACGGCTCGTCATACGTCAGCTCGGCGTAAATCTCATCAGAAATGACAAGCAAATCATGC